>JANMKM010000644.1:0-17652 GCA_031372035.1 Rhodoferax sp.
CTGGCTGTTGCTGTTGCGCAGCAGGGTTCGGATCTGCACCAGTTTGTCGCGCGATGAGTCGAAGACCCGGCGCGCGTCGGCCGAGACCGGTGGCGGCTCGGGTGCGGTGGTATTGGGGGGTGTTGCCGGCTGTGCGCCGGCCAGGGTGCTGGCCAGCAGGCAGGCCAGGGCGGCCGGAACACACAGCCACCGGAAGTGATGCAGCATGGCCGGATTCTATGCGGCGCAATTTGGTACATGAAAGGGATCGCCAAGGCGCGCGGATCGGATCAGAATTGCAGCACCATACCGAGATACCCCAAGGAGACTGCCATGTCCGAACGCACGGTATTCCAATCGATGTCGCACCGCCATGTGGTCAGCCTGGGACCGCGCGCCACGGTGTACGAGGCGGCCTGCGTCATGACCGGCGCCAATTGCGGCAGCGTGCTGATCATCGACCACGCCAGCCGGCTGGTCGGCATTGTGACCGAGCGCGATCTGATGACCCGGGTACTGGCCAAGGCGCTGGACCCGGCGCACACCACGGTGTCGCAGGTGATGACCCACAAGCCGCGCTGCATCGGGCCCGAGATGATGGTCTCGGACGCGGTGCTGATCATGATCGAGCACGGCTTCCGGCACCTGCCGGTCATCGCCGAGAACCACAAGATCCTGGGCGTGTTCTCCGCCCGCGACGCCCTGCCACGCGAAGTGGACACCGCCTTCGGCCTGGCCGAGTTCCATGAGCAACTGAATGATGCTCTGGGATAGCCCTAGACCTTGTGGGATAGACCAAGGTACACGAGCGCAGCGAGTGAGCTTGCTCTGGCCCCAACTGATCACCGGATCTCGGCAGTTCAATTGCGGGACTGTCCCCAACTGATCAGAGGTATTCGGGGTTCGCTACAAAAACATTAGCGCTGCGTGTTTGCTGCATGCGGCTCAGAAGCACTTTTGCCTCGGTAAAGTCGACTCATCTGGCGCCCACAAGCAGCCAAACCTCCCTAGAATGCCCGAAACATTTGGAGTTCGCATGAACCGCAGGAACTTTGTGCAAGTGGGGCTGGCCGCAGGCGCTGCTGCCGCCACAAGCGCCCAGGCCCGGGGCCCGGCGCCACGCGGCCCACAGGCAGCGACCGCCCAGCTGGGCGTGCTGGAGCTGCAGGCCGGTATGGCGGCTGGACGGCTCACAGCCCAATCGCTGGTGGCGATGTACCAATCCCGGATCGCGGCGCTGGACCGGGCCGGGCCGAAGCTGCGTTCCATCATCGAGCTCAACCCGCAGGCTGCGGCGATTGCCCGGGAGCTCGATGCCGAGCGCAAGGCCAAGGGACCGCGCGGCCCGCTGCACGGCATTCCGGTGCTGCTCAAGGACAACATCGCCACTGCCGACCGGATGCTCAGCAGCGCCGGCTCGCTGGCGCTGGCGCATGGCCCGGCGAAGCGTGACGCCCACATCGTGACCCGGCTGCGCGCCGCCGGAGCCGTGATCCTGGGCAAGTCCAACCTTAGCGAATGGGCCAACCTGCGCTCGCCCCGCTCCACCAGCGGCTGGAGCGCGCGCGGTGGCCTGACCCGCAACCCCTATGCCCTGGACCGCAACACCAGTGGCTCCAGCTCGGGCACGGCCGCCGCCATTGCCGCCAGCCTGGGCGCCATGGGCGTGGGCACCGAGACCGACGGCTCGATCGTCTCGCCGGCCTCGATCTGCGGCCTGGTAGGCATCAAGCCCACACTGGGACTGGTCAGCCGCGCCGGCATCATTCCGCTGGCCCACACCCAGGACACCTCCGGCCCCATGACCCGCAGCGTCAGCGACGCGGCGCTACTGCTGCAGGTGCTGGCCGGTCCCGACCCGCGTGACGCCATCACCGTGGAGGGCGCAGCCAGGGTGCCGGACTACAGCCAGTCGTTGCAGCGCGACGGCCTCAAGGGTGCGCGCATCGGCGTGGCACGTAATTTCTTTGGCAACAACGACGAGCTCGACGCCATCATCGAAATCGCCCTCAAGGACCTGGTGGCCCAGGGTGCGGTGCTGGTGGACCCGGTCGAGGTGCCCAACAGCTCCAAGTACGGCGACAGCGAACTCGACGTGCTGCTGTTCGAGTTCAAGGCCGATCTGCCGAGGTACCTGGCAGACTACGCGCCCGACGCCCCGATCCGCAACATGGAAGACCTGATCGCCTTCAACGTCAAGCACCACGACCAGGAACTGGCATTTTTTGGCCAGGAGTTTCTGACCCGGGCGCAAGCCAAGGCCGGCCTGGACAGCGAGGCATACCGCACGGCCCTGGCCAACAACCAGCGCTACAGCCGCGCCGAGGGCCTGGACCAGGTGCTCAAGGAACACCGGCTCGATGCCCTGGTGGCGCCAACGGGTGGCCCGGCCTGGCTCACCGACTTTATCAATGGCGACCACGCCGGCAACGGCTTTTCCAGCCCGGCGGCGGTGGCCGGCTATCCCCACATCACGGTGCCGGCCGGCCTGCTGCATGGGCTGCCGGTGGGCTTGTCCTTCGTTGGCCCGGCCTTCAGCGAGGCGGCACTGATCCGCTACGCCTACGCCTACGAGCAGGCCACCCAACGGCGCCGTGCACCCACCTATCCGGCCAGCGTCTCGCGCCGCAGCGCCTAAGGACGCACTGAACAAGGCCCACCCTTTCCCAAAGGACAGCGCCCCAATGCCCAGCAGCAAACGCGCCTTCACCATCGACGACCTGTGGTCGCTCAAGCGCCTGGGTACAGGCACGGTCTCGCCAGACGGCGCATGGACCTGCGCCAGTGTGACCAGCTTCGACATGAAGAAGAACGAGTCCACGACGCAGCTATGGCTGCTGTCCAATGACGGCAAGACCCAACGCCAGCTGACGCGTGGCAAGCGCGACGGCGACCCGCAGTGGTCGCCCGACGGCAAGTGGATTGCCTTCGTCGCCAAGCGCAGTGCCGGCGAAACCAAGGAGGACGAGGAGCCGCAGCTCTATCTGATTCCATTTGCCGGCGGCGAAGCCCGGCGCATCAGCAACCTGGCCACGGGCGTGAGCGCCATCCGCTGGTTCCCCGACAGCCGGCACCTGGCCTTTGTCTCCTGGGTCTGGCCCGAACTCAAGACCGAGAGCGAACAGGCCAAGCGCTACAAAAAAGACAAGGACGACAAGGTCAAAGCCACCGTGGTCGAGCACAACCACTACCGCTACTTCGACCACTGGTTTGCCCGTGGCCGCAAACCGCACATCCACAGCATCGACATCCGTTCCGGCAAGGTGCGCAACCTGTTTGCCAGCACACCCTTCCATCTGCCGCTGGCCGAGCCCGACGCCAACCTGTTCGACATCAGCCCGGACGGCCGGGAGCTGGCGTTCACCCATGACTTCAACCCGGACCCGCGCGCCTATTCGCTGACCGACATCGTCGGCATGGACATCGCATCCGGCAAATGGCGCAAGCTGATCAGCCGCAACGCCAACACGGCAGAAATGGCGTTCGAGGCGCCGCGCTATTCGGCCGATGGCCGCTGGATCGCGCTGCTTGGCACCGACTACCGCAAGCGCTACAACGAGCTGGCCCGCGCCTGGCTGCTGGAGCGCAACGGCAGCAAGCCGCACGACTGGAGTGCCGGTTGGGACCATGCCGTGCAAGGACCGTTGCTGTGGAGTGCCGACAGCACGGCGGTCTATTTCCTGGCCGAGAACGAGGTCGCAAAGCCGCTGTGGCGACTGCAGCTGGAAGCGGCCCTGCCGCAAGAAGTGCGCCGTGGCCCGGGCGAAGGCGGAACGGCCATCGATCTGCGCATCAGCGGCAACGGCGATACGCTGGTCTATGCCCGCTCCAGCCAGCTGCATCCCCCGGTGCTGCTGGCCTGCAATGCTGACGGCAGCGGGGAGCGCAGCATTGAGCACTTCAACCGCAAGACCATGGCCGGCGTCCGGCTGGCGACTGCAGAGTCGCAACAGATCACCGGATTCGATCATGACAGCGTGCAGATGTGGGTGGTCAAGCCGACATCGTTCAAGGCCGGCGCGAAGAAGCAGTGGCCATTGATGCAGGTGATCCACGGCGGGCCGCACGCCAGCTGGGGCGATGTCTGGCACTGGCGCTGGAACGCGCAGCTGTTTGCTGCCGCCGGCTACGTGGTCTCCATGGTCAACTACCACGGCTCCAGCGGCTGGGGCCAGAGCTTCATGGACTCGATCAATGGCGACTTCGGCCGGCGCGAGCTGACTGATATCGAGGCCGCCACTGACCACATGCTGGCCAGCGGCTTCATTGATCCGCAGCGCGTGGTGGCCACCGGTGGCAGCTATGGCGGCTACATGGTGGCCTACATGAATGGCAATGTGCGCACGCCGCGCTACCGGGCCTATGTCTGCCACGCCGGCTGCTACGACTGGGTCTCGATGATGGGCTCGGACGGCTACTTCTGGACCGGGCTGGAGCTCGGCGCCTGGCACTGGGACGACGAAGCGCGGGTACTGAAACAGTCGCCGCACCACTATGCCCAGCACTTCCAGACGCCCACCCTGGTGCTGCACGGTGAGCAGGACTACCGCGTGCCCTACTACCAGAGCCTGGCCTATTACAACACCTTGCGCGCGCGCGGTGTGCCGACCCGCTTGGTCTACTTCCCGGACGAGAACCACTGGATCCTCAAGCCCCAGAACTCGCGCCTGTGGTATGCCGAGTTTCTTGCCTGGTGTGACCGCTTTGCCAAGGGTAAACAGGCTGCGCAGCGCAGGGATAAAGTGCGGATCGCTCCTGAATAGATAGCGTATCGGAAATCACTGCAGAACCGTCCGCAGCATGCCAGCAGAGCGCCGCCGCATCAGCATCGAGGACCTGTGGTCGCTCAAGCGCCTCGGCCCGAGCAGCCTCTCGCCCGACGGCGCCTGGGCCTGCGCCACGGTCAGCAGCTACAGCATGGACAAGAACGAGGCCAGCAGCCAGCTCTGGCTGTTATCCACCGACGGCAGAACGCAGCGCCAGCTGACGCGCGGAAAGCGCGATGGCGATGCCCAGTGGTCACCTGACGGCCAATGGATCGCGTTCATTGCCAGGCGCGGTGACGGCGAAGGCAAGGAAGACAACGAGGGCCAGATCTATCTGATCGCTGCCAGCGGTGGCGAGGCCCGGCGCCTGGACACCGTGACCACCGGCGTCGGTGGCTTGCGCTGGTTCCCGGACAGCAAGCGCCTGGCCTTTGTCTCCTGGGTCTGGCCGGAACTCAAGACCACCGCGCAGCAGGCCAGGCGCTTCAAGCAGGACCAGGACGACAAGGTGCGGGCCCATGTGGTGGAGCAGAACCACGCCCGCTTCTTCGACCACTGGTTTGCCCGCGGCCGCAAGCCGCACATCCACAGCATCGACATCCACTCCGGCAAGGTAAGGGACCTGTTTGCCGGCAGCCGCTACCACCTGCCGCTGGAGGAGCCAAGTGCGGCCTTGTTCGATATCAGCCCCGACAGCCTGGAGCTGGCTTTCACCTTCTGCGCTGATCCGGACCCGCAGACCTTTGCCTTCACCGACATCATGGCCCTGGACCTGCAGCAGGCCACCTTCCGCAGCCTGACCCGACGCAGCCCCGCAACCCGGCATTGCGCCTTTGAGGCGCCGCGCTACTCGCCCGACGGGCGCTGGATCGGCCTGATCGGCACCGACCACGGCCTGCATTACAACGAGCAGCCACGGGCCTGGCTGCTGGCGCGCAGTAGCGGCGCACTGCGCAGCTGGAGCGGCAGCTGGGACCGCGCCGTCAACGGGCCGCTGCAGTGGAACGCCGACAGCAGCGCGGTGCTGTTCACGGCCGAGAGCGCAGCGGTGCAGCCGCTGTTTCGCCTGGAGCTGCTGCATCAGGCGCCGCTGGAGCTCCGCCGCGGGGCGGGCCACGGCGGCTGCGCCACCGACCTGCGGGTCAGCAACGATGGCGCGACCCTGGTCTATGCCCGCTCCAGTCTGCAACAGCCACCGACACTGCTGGCCTGCGATGCCGATGGCAGCAACGAACGCGCGATCGAGCACTTCAATACCCGGCTGCTCAAGAACCTGCGCCTGGGTACGGCGCAGTCGCAGGAGATTGCGGGCTTTGGCGGCAAGCCGGTGCAGTTGTGGTTGTTGCATCCGCCTGGCTTCAAGGCTGGCACCAAGCGGCGTTGGCCGCTGATGCAGGTGGTGCATGGGGGGCCGCATGCCTGCTGGTCGGATGCCTGGCAGTGGCGCTGGAACATGCAGCTGTTCGCGGCAGCCGGCTACGTGGTCTGCGGCGTCAACTACCACGGCTCCAGCGGCTGGGGCCAGGCCTTCCTGTCCTCGATCAATGGCGACCACGGCCGGCGCGAGTACGCCGACGTCGAGGCCGCCACCGACCATCTCCTGGCCAGCGGTGGCATCGACCCGCAGCGCGTAGTGGCCACCGGCGGCAGCTATGGCGGCTATATGGTGGCCTACATGAACGGGCATGCGCCCCAGGGCCGTTACCAGGCCTATGTCTGCCATGCCGGCGGATTTGACCGGGTCTCGATGATGGGCTCGGACGGTTACTTCTGGGCCCGCCACATGTTTGGCGCCTGGCATTGGGAAGACCAGGCCCGGGTGCTGCAGCAGTCGCCGCACCACTTTGCCGGCAACTACCAGACGCCAACGCTGGTGCTGCATGGCGAGCAGGACTTCCGCGTTCCGCACGAACAGGCACTGGCCCACTACAACACCCTGCGTGCCCGCGGTGTGCCGGCGCGGCTGGTCTACTTCCCGGACGAGAACCACTGGATCAGCAAGCCCCAGAACGCGCGTCTGTGGTTGCGTGAATTTGTTGCCTGGTGCGACCGCTTTACCAAAGGGAAATCGGCCAGGAAGCTCATGGATAAAGCACGGAGTACTACTGATTCAATAGCGCGGCGTGGGAGCCGCAGGTCCGTGCATAGATCCGCGTGAACTCCGCGCCCAACAGGAAGATCTGGGCCGAGAAGTAAACCCAGACCAGCAGCACCACGAGTGAGCCGGCGGCACCGAAGCCCGATGCCACGCCGGTCTTGCCCAGGTACAGTCCGATGAGGAATTTGCCGATCTCGAACAACAGTGCAGCAAATTCTGCACCCAGCCAGACGTCGCTCCAGGCAATGTCGACGCGCGGCATCAGTTTGTAGATCAGGGCAAACAGCAGGGTCGAGACGGCGAACGACACGACGATGTTGAGCAGATGCAGCACGCCAGCCCAGTTCTCGAAGAAGCCATGGCTCCACGTGCCCAGCGCCGCGATGACCGCACCGAACACCAGCGACACCAGCAGCAGGAAGCCCAGCCCCAGCACCAGGCCGAACGACAGCATGCGGTTGTGGACAAAGGCCCACAGGCCGCTACCGCCGGCGACAACCGGTACCCGCCAGATCCGGTCCAGATCGCTCTGCAACTCGGCGAATACCGTGGTTGCGCCGATCACCAGTGTCAGCAGACTCACCACCGTGGCCACGATGTCATGGCCGGGCTCCTTCACGCTTTGCAGCATGCCCTGAACAGCGATGGCGCCCTCACGCCCGATCAGGTCCTGGATCTGGGCCACGATCTCGCCACGCGCCGCCTCCTGGCCAAAGAACAGTCCGGCCGTGGCGATGGCGATGATCAGCAAAGGCGCCAGCGAAAACAGCGTGTAGTACGCCAGTGCCGCGCCCATGCTGGGCGCATAGTCGTCAAGCCAGGCCTCGACCGATTGCCCAAGCATGTTCCAGAGCTGCCGCAATTGCATGGCGCCAGCTTGGCGCCACCGCCAAACGCCGTCGGTGCGGCTACGCACAAAAATCGATTCCGGTTTTGTGCTTGAATGGCGCTCACCATGAACCGCTCCGGCCCTTGACGGGCAACGAACCCAACAACACGAGGAGACTAGAGACATGGACCTGCAACTCACCGGCAAGCGGGCACTGGTCACCGGCGGCAGCCGCGGCATCGGCCGCACCATTGCCCGGGCCCTGGCACTGGAAGGCGCGGACGTGGCGCTGCTGGCGCGCAACTCGGACAGCCTCACCGAGGCGGCGGCCGCGCTGGCGGCTGAGTCCGGCCGCAACGTGGTGGGCGTAAGCGCCGACACCACCAGCGATGACCGGGTGCGGGTGGCGATGGCCGAAGCCGTGCGGATGCTGGGCGGCAGCATCGACATCCTGGTCAATGCCGCAGCCGAGCCGGCCGGCTATGGCGCGCCGCCGAAGCTGGGCGAGATCACCGGCGCCTACTTCCACAACGAAATGGACACCAAGGTGATGGGCTACATCCGCTGCGCCCGTGAGCTGGCGCCGGCCATGCGGGCCCAGGGCTGGGGCCGCATTGTCAACATCAGCGGCCTGGGCGCGCGCCAGAGCGGCAATGCCGTGGGCAGCATGCGCAACATTGCGGTCTCGGCCCTGACCAAGAACCTGGCCGACGAACTGGGGCCCTTCGGCATCAACGTCACGGTGGTGCACCCCGGCGTCACCCGCACCGAACGCACTGCGCCGCTGGTGACCCAGCGGGCCCAGGCCCAGGGCGTGACCGAGCAGACAGTGGAGCAGCAGATGGCGGCCGGCAACTCCATCAACCACCTGGTGGACGCCAGCGAAGTGGCGGATGTGGTGGTCTTCCTGTGCTCACCCCGGTCCCGGGCGATCAATGGGGACGCAATTGCAGTGGGCGGCGGGGCGCCGCGCAGTATTCACTACTGAGACCTCGTGGGACGGACCAACGTACTTGAGCGCGGCGAAAGACGTTGCTCGGTCCCCGACTGATCGTCGGATGTTGGCTGTTCCTCGTGGGACGGACCAACGTACTCATCCCCGCCCCTTCTTCTGGCGGTCGAACTTCTTCCAGTACTGGAACTCTTCGGCATGGACATCGATGTCCACCTCCTGAACCCGCTGCAGCAGCCTCTCCTGAACATCGGCCACCGCCTGGTTGTAGATGCTCGGTCCGATCTCTTCCAGCAGAAAGCCCAGCAGACCACCGGCAGCAATATTGCCAATGGGCTCTTCCATGTTTTCGCGGAGGTAGCGCTCGATGGAGGCAATTGCCTCCTTGCGTACATCCTTGTCAAGTTCGATCGTCATGATGTCTCCATTGTCGACACGAATGAGCGCCGGGCCGGACTCTAGGCATTCTGATGGCTTCGCCACGCGAGCCCCAGAGCGGCGGGGTCAGAACCCGATTTCGTTCGGCTGCTGGCTCACCGGCAAGGCCATTGTCCTGAATCGGGGTCTGACCCCGGGGGGATGTCCCGTGACTCCCAGCGCTACGCAATTGGTAGTGCTCCGTGAAATATCCATGCGCCCTGCAGCCCGATTCATTGCACGGTGAAGAGCACTTGCTCGTACCGGCCCTGGGCGTCCATGGCGGTCAGGGCGTGGGGGCCCTTGTGCTCCAGGCGCAGGCGCAGGGCCGGGTTCTGGGCGGCGGTGCTGCTGACGAGGGTGCCGTCCAGCAGCCAGTGCACGGCCTCGCGGCTGCCCAAGGCCTGCACCTGCACGGTGGCGCCGGTGCTGCCGGGGCGGGCCCGGATCACGCTGCCGGGTTCGATGCCGCTGACGCGCAACTCGCGGCTCGGTGCCAGCGCGCTACAACCCGGCGCCCATGCCAGCCGCTCTACGGCGCTGCGCTGTTCGGGGGCTATCCATGGCTGCAGCAAGGTCGGCCAGCGGGCGTACTGCACCGCCTGCACCTGCTGCACCGCTTGCACGTGCGGCACTTTTTGCACTTGCTGCACCAAGTGAGGTTGCTGCGCCCCTGGCCATTGCTGCGCCGCGCCTTGCAGGGCACCGTTGCCGCAACCGGGTTGCAGCCGCTGCTGCGTGCGGCTGTCAATCCACGCGGTCTGCAGCAGCCCGCCTTCGCGCACCCGGTCCGGCAACGTGGGCGGCGCGCTGCCGTCCAATGTCCAGGCCGTGCGCCGCACCTGGCAATGCGCGGGGTCGGTGACACTCGCCGCCAAGCCCAGCGGCCAGCAGATCTCCAGCGAGCGCACCGCCTTCGGCACGGAGCGAGCGCCGCCCTGGCCTTCGCCCAGGGCCGCCATCAGGTCGCGCAGCAGCGGGGCCGAGGTGTTGGCACCAAAATGGCCGGGGTTCGGCGTGCCGTCAGGCCGTCCCACCCAGATGCCCACGGTGTAGCGGTCGCTCACGCCGATGGCCCAGGCGTCGCGAAAGCCGAAGCTGGTGCCGGTCTTCCAGGCCACGCGCTGCCGGGTCTCGACAAAGGGCGCATCCGGGCGACCGCCGTTTTCCAGGATCTCGCGCACGATGAAGGCCGCACCCGGGCTCATCAGCCGTGCCTCCAGCACCGGCTGGTGTGGCAGCAGCCGCGGCCGGCCCGCCACGCCGCCGCGCGCCAGGGCGCTGTAGGCACCCACCAGCTCTTCCAGGGTGGTGCCGCCGCCGCCCAGGATCAGGCTCAGGTTCGGCGCCGCGCCTTCGGGCATGCGCAGCTTCAGGTTGGCATTGCGCAACTGCGCTGCAAAGCGCGCCGGCCCGATGCGTTCCAGCAGGTCCACTGCCGGCACATTGAGCGAGCGCTGCAGCGCGTCGCTCACGCTCACCGGGCCGCTGAATGCTGCCTGGAAGTTGCCTGGTGCGTAGCCACCGAAGTTCTGCGGCGTGTCCAGCAGCAGGCTCTCGGAATGCACCAGGCCGTCGTCCAGCGCCATGGCATAGAGGAAGGGCTTGAGCGTGGAGCCGGGCGAGCGCACGGCGCGTACCATGTCCACATGGGCGAAGCGTGCGACGTCGCCAAAGTCGGCCGAGCCGGCGTAGCCGCGCACTGCCAGGGTCTGGTTCTCCATCACCAGAGCGGCAATCGATACCTGCTCCGGCAGGCCGGCGAGCCGGTCCAGCAGCACCTGCTCCAGCCGCGTCTGCAGCGCCGCATCGAGCGTACTATGCAGCACGCTGGCGCCCGGCGGCGCGCCCGCGCGCAGGCGCTGCGCCAGCAGCGGTGCCAGCCAGCGAGCCCGCAGCGGCGGCGCAAACACCCGCTCCAGCCGGGCCTCGGCCACGCTGGCGGCGCTCCAGGTGCCCGTGCGCTGCATGCGGGTGAGCACCTTGTCACGCGCGGCCTGCGCCAGGCCCGGCGCGCGGTCCGGGCGCAGGCGCGACGGCGTCTGCGGCAGCGCCACCAGCAACGCGGCCTCGGCCTGGCTCAGCGCCCGCGCGCTCTTGCCCAGGTAGGCCCGGCTGGCCATCTCCACCCCTTGCACCTGGCCACCCATGGGCGCATGGTTCAGGTACAGCGTGAGGATCTCGCGCTTGCTCAAATGCGCTTCCAGCTGCAGAGCCCGGGCGATCTGGCGCAGTTTCAGCAGCGGATTGCGTGTGCCCTCACCCATCTGCTGTGCATCGAGCACCCGCGCCACCTGCATCGTCAGGGTCGAGCCGCCCGAGACGATTCGGCCATGGCGCGCCCACTGCCAGGCGGCACGGGCCAGCGCCACCGGGTTCACGCCCGGATGCCACCAGAACCAGCGGTCCTCGTATTGCAGCAAGGCCTCAACGTAATGCGGCGAAACCGCCTCGATGGTCACGGGGTGGCGCAACGCACCGTCGCTGCCGGGCCAGCAGCGCAGTGCCGTGCCGTCCTCGGCCAGCACCACCAGCGTGCCGTCGGGGGGCGCGTTGTATTGGGCTGGCGCCGGCAGGGGAAAGGCCAGGTCCAGGGCCAGCAACGAAGAGGCCATCAACGCAGCAATTGCGGCCGTCCGGCCCGCACGTGTGTGCAGCGCCGCGAAACAGCGGCGCCACGAAGTGCCGAAAAATTGGCGCACGCTATGCAGCCGACAAAAGGCTTTCGTACGGAATGTGCAATCCGGCGTGCAGGCGCTTGATCATCTGCAAACTCAGCCGGCGCTTGCGGCTCAGCACTTCGGAAACCCGCCCACTGGGGCCGATGTAGATCTCAAGATCCTTTGGCGTAAGCCCTTGCTGTTCCATCCTGAACTTGATGGCTTCAACCGGGTCGGCGGGACCCATCACAAACTGTTTGCGCTCATAGGCCTCGATCAGCGTGACAAGAATCTCCATCTCGTCCGCCTCGGGCGTTCCCTCCTTGGCCTGGAACACCCGTTCCAGCTGTTTGAACGCGGCGCGCAAGTCGTCGTCGCTTCGGATGGGACTAATATTCATTGACACTCTCCACATTGATCTGGTCATACCGCGCATGGGTCCCGACAAACTTCACCCAGGCAATTCCCGCCCGATACTGCATCTCCACAACCAGCCGGTACTTGTTCCCGGCAATGTTGAAGACCACCCTGTTGTTGCCACAGACGCTCGCGCTGCTGTACTGCGCCTTGATGTTCTGTGGCGTCTTCCAGCTTGCCTTTATGGCTTCGTCGTACCAGCTTTGCAAGCTGCCTTTGGAGTCGGCATGTTCCGGCTGACTCCAGAATCTGACTAACGAACTCTTGGCAATCACGCGCAACCGTCATTCTCCCATTTTGGGAGAATTGTATGCTGACTGGGCCAAACGACAAGTCATTTCGCCCGCGGATCGCTGACCACGATGTCGGCTTCGGCCTTGCCCACGCCACGCAGTTCGGGCCGGTACATGTCTTCGACAAAGGGCGAGGGCACGACGTAGTGTCCCGGTGTCACCACCCGCAGCAGGTAGAACAGGTCGATCTTCTGGCCGCTGATGTCCACGGCGGCGACAAAGCGGTCGTCGCGGAACTCGCTGTACTTGATGCGGGGGTCGGCCATGGCCGTACCCAGGTTCACGCCGTCGATCTGGAAGTCCCCCGGTCGCGAACCCTGGCTCAGGTTCAGGTTCTCCACCTCCATGCCGGCCGGAATTCGCTCCACCACCAGCGCGTCCTTGATGCGCTGTTTGGCCGAGACCCGCAGCCGCACCAGCATCGTGTCACCGCTCCTGAAGCTGCGCCCGGACAAGGCCGCGCCGGTGCTGCTCCACCAGCTGCGCTCGATGGCGATGCTGTCATCCCGCGCAGCCAGCGGCTTCAACGGGAAACCTTCCACTGCCACCTCGGCAAACAGCGTGGCATTGCTCTTGTTGGTCAGGCTGATGCCGCGGCGCAGCGTAACAGCGTCAAAACTGCGCAGCACCGTGCCACCACCGGCTAATCTGTCACTGCTGCCGCCGCTCTGCAGCGTCGCGGCCCAGGGCTGGGTGCTGTCGCCACCGGCGGCACGCGCTGCCAGGAACAGCGCCAGCCGCTCCTGGGTGGAGTGGTAGCTGTGCTGGTCGAACTCGGCCGCCAGATCGATCAGCAGGTTCTCGCGCCGCGGGTGCACCACCTGGTGCCGCTGCAGCAGGGCGTAGGCCAGCGCCGTGTCGCGCAGGCGCGAGCCGTAGTCGCCCAGCCACTCGCCCCAGCGCCCGTTGGCGCCAGCCGGGTTGATACCCCAGGGCAGTTGCAAGGCCTCGTCAAACGCCACTTGCGAGCGCGGCGCGTCGCCCATCAACTTCAGCGCCAGGCCCAGGTGCACCAGCGCCAGGGCGGAGCGGGCATTGCCGCGGTGGCTGTCATGCAAAGTGCGCAGCGTGGCCAGCGGCGCCTTCTGTTCCCGCGCCAGGATGTAGCCGGCGTGCGCAGCCTCTGCCAGGCGCTGGTGCGCCATGCGCACCACCTCGAGCTCGCGGTAGTCATTGAGATTGCCGGCGGCATCACGGCGCGGGCTCTTCGGCGGCGTGGTCTGCAATTGCGGCGCGCGCTGGAACTGCTCCAGCAGCGCCGCGGTGGCCCGCTTGTGCATCTCCGGCGGCACGGCAAAACCGGCATCACGCGCGTCCTGCAGGAAGCCGGTGACGTAGGCGCTGAGCCAGGCCTCGTAGGGGCTGCTGGAGCTCCACAGGCCGAAGCCGCCGGGCAGCTGCTGCATGCCGGCCAGGCGGCCAAAGGCCGTGTCCAGCCGGCGCGCGCGCTCCTCCCGGCTCAGCGGCTTCATGCCATAGGCCAGGGCGCCTGCCTCGTCGATGAACACCAGCGGATAGGCGCTGCTGGTGGTCTGCTCCAGGCAGCCGTAGGGATACATCAGCAGGCCCTGGACCGCGCTGCGCACGTCAATCGGTGGCTTGTTCGACAGGCTCAAACCGACGCTCGCCGAGCCGGCCCACAGGCCGTCGGCCAGCGTGGCGTCGAACTTGACGGAGGCCTCCGGCTCGATGCGCAGGCGCCGTACCTCACGCACCTGCGGCGTGGCCGGCTGCACCTGCAACGCAGCGTCGCGCACCAGTTTCAGCTTGCCGGCCGTCACGGTGAGTTTGATCGGCGCCAGGCCATAGGCATCGGTGGCTTCGGCCGTGAACTGCAGGATGCTGCGCTGCTTGTCGGCCAGCTTCAGCGGCGCTGCTTTGCCAGTGATGCGCAGCGGCGCACCGGCCTCGATCTGCACACTCACCTCCTGCGGCGCACCCGACAGATTGGTCACATCCAGCGCAATCGTGGCGCTGTCGCCGGGTGCGATGAAGCGCGGCATTGAGAGTTCAGCCACCAGCGGTGCCGCCACCACCATCTCGGCGTCCGTGCTGGCATAGCTGTCGGCGCTGCTGGCTACCGCCATCAGACGCAGCGTGCCATTGAAGTCGGGCAGCGCCAGCGGGATACTGGCCTCGCCCTTGGCGTCGAGCAGCACCGGCCCGCTGAACAAATCCACCAGCCGCACCTTGCGCGGCAGGCTCTGGGTGTCACGCTTGGCGGCATCACCACCAAAGCGCTGTTTCGCCACGGTACCGTCCATCTTCTCGATCAGCTTGCCGTAGATGTCGAGCAGGTCCGCGTCATAGCGGTGCTTGCCGAAGAAGTAGTCCTGCGGCTTGGGCGTGGCAAAGCGCGTGATGTTCAGGATGCCCACGTCCACCGCCGACAGCGTGACCATGGCCGTGCCGGCCGGCAACGGCTTGCCGGCTGCGTCGCTGAGCTTCACCTTGACCGCCAGGTTCTGCTCCGGTACGGCCTTGGCCGGCGCGCTGATCGCCAGTTGCAGCTTGCGGGCCTCGCGTGCCAGCGGCAGGTGCGCCAGCCCCAGGGCCCGCGCCGGTGTCACCCTGTCTCCCTGGCTACCGGGGCGGAAGGCCACCACGGCGATGTACAGGTCATGCCGATTCCAGGAAGCGTCCACCGGGATCTCGATCGCTGTACCGCTGGCACGCACGGCGACCCGGCGCTGGTACAGCACCTTGTCGCCCTCGACCGTGACCAGCGCCTCGCCATCGTGCGGCGGCGTAATCGTCAGCTTCGCCTTGTCGCCGGGCTTGAACGGCGCGCCTTCGAGCTTCAGGGCCACGCGGTCCGGGCGGTTGCCCACGTCATCGGCATCCTGCGCGCCCCAGCCGGCGTAGAAGCGGTAGCGCGCGGTCTGCCGGGTTTCCGGGTCCAGCAGTTCCAGCCGGTAGCGGCCCCAGCCCACGGGCACGGCAATCTTGCTGCGGGCACCGAGCGCCACGGTGCGCGCCTCGGTCAGCTCTTCTTCCACGTTGTAGCCACTGCTCCAGCCGCGGTTGTCGTCATACCGCCAGTACCAGCGCCGGTCTTCACGCACCAGTTTGACCTGCACCTCCTGCAGTGGCGCGAACTTGCCCTCGGGCGTGGAGCGCACCAGCTCGAACTCAGCCAGGCCGCCCTCCTGCGCCACGTCTCGGTCAAACAGCGGGCGCAAGCCGATCAACTTGGGCGCGGGCCACCAGACCCGCTCGATGGAGCGCACCACCGGCCGGCCGCCGGACTCGAGCAGGCTGAAACTGGCGCGCACCAGCATCGGCGAGCGGGCGGCACCCACCTCCACCGGCACGCCAGCCTCGGTCTTGCCGGCGTCGTCGAGTGTGGCCTCGGGCAGCTCCTTGCGCTTCTTCGCGCTGTCGTCATCGAAGTCGCCAAAGATGAAGCCGGGCCAGGCCTGCGGCAGTGCTACGCGCAAACGTTCGGTGGCGACGCTGCCCAGCAGCCGGTTGTTGGCGGCCGGCGCGCCATACAGGTAATTGCCCTCCACCGCCACCGTCAGCTCACCGGCGCCTTGCAGCACGCCTTCGGGTGCCTTCAGGTCCAGCTTCATGCGCTCGGGCAGGAACTCCTCCACCTGAAAGCTCCAGGCGGTGTCGGGCCGCTTGGAAGCCGGGTCCACCCGGGCCTCCAGCAGCCAGCGCCCGGTGGGCGCATTGGCCGGCAACTCCAGCTGCTGCTGGTAGTAGGCCGTGCCCTTGGTTTGCGGTCGCACGGTCTGCGTCAGCACCCGCTCGCCGTCGGGCCGCTTGAGCACCAGCGTCAGCGGCAAGGCCGCGCCACCGGCGGGTGCCGGCAGCGGCCGGCCATCGGCATCGCGCGCCAGCACCGACACCGTGAACTGCTCCCCCGGGCGGTACAGGTCCCGGCCGGCATAGACAAACAGTTTCTGGTTGCGCGAGGGATGGCCGCCGACGTCGAACTCGGACAGGTCCAGTGCCGGGTCGCGCAGGGCGATCACCGACATCTCCCTGCCACGGCGCGCCAGCACGGCGCGCGCCTTGTCGGTGGCGCCGGCAAACACGGCGTGGCCCTCGCCATCGGTGCTGGTCTGGCCCAGCGACTTGCCGGCCTCATCGATCAGCGTCAGCTCGACACCACGGATCGCCTCGCCGCTCTTGAGCGAGGTGGTGAACACATCGGTCTGGCTGGCGTGGCGGCGCACATGCAGGCCGATGTCGGAGACGTAGAAGTAGGTCACCTGGTAGTCCCAGCCAAAGCGCCCGGGCGGGTTCATCACCGCCACATAGATGCCGGGCTCCTGCAGCTCGCGGATCTTCTCCACAGGCAGGAAGCTGACGTTGCGCCGGTTCTTGCGCTCGTCGGTGGCGAAGCGGCCAATGTAGACGCTGGTGGATTGATCCCGCAGCTGGTCCAGCTGGTAGCCACCGACCGTGCCCTTGAGTCGCCGTGCCGGGTCGTTGTAGCTGCCGTCGTAGGTCTCCTCCTCGTCGGCGTTCGGGTTGCTGGTGTTGGCGCGGCGCTCGCGCCGGCCGCCCACCTGCTCCAGGAAGGCCGGCAGCGCCGCCGCCTCGATCCGCAGGAACTGCACATCGACCTCGGGCGTGTTGACCGTGACCACCGGCAGCCCGCCGCTCTGGCCGGCGGGCAGCACCACGCCGCGGCTGGCAAAGTAGAACGAGGCCGGCATGGCCTCGCTCTTGACCTCGCACTTCGCTGCCGCGCCCAGCGTGCCACCGCTGCTGGAAGCCAGCGACTCTGACAGCTGCAGCCGGTAGGTGCGCTGCGGCGTGACATAGGGCAGGTACAGCACCCGCGGGTTGTCGCCCAGGACCCAGCGCGCCTCCACCGGCTTGGCGCTGTCCGGCTTGTCGCCCTCGCTGGCCTGCAGCAGCTTGGACCAGTCCTGCGAACGTTCCAGCGGCTGGGTGAACATCACGGCCAGGGCCGGCGAGCCGTCAAACAGGCGGGCCTTGCAGTCAACGAAGGCAAAGGGTGCGGCGCTGCCCACCTCGACCCGGTTGCCAGAGGTTCCGCCGGGGCCGAACTTCCACCAGCCCAGCCCCGCGGCCGCAGCCAGTGCGACGGCCAGGGCCATCAGGATCAACTTGCTGCGTGCAGCCATGCCGCGTCTCCCTGTATGCGTGTTCTGCGGAGCATTCTAGGGTTGTTCGGCAACGCGCCAAGACGCGCCGTAGCGATCATGAGGAATTCTGCTTCGCTATATTTTCAGTAGTACTCCGTGCTTTATCCATGCG
>JANMKM010000674.1:0-5933 GCA_031372035.1 Rhodoferax sp.
CTGGCGTCACGCCGGGTGGTGTTCCGGCCGGTGCAGGGGCTGGGCGAGTCTGCCGGCATAGCGATTGCACTGGCGTTCCAGGCGCACAATGCCGGCGCCACCACCCAGCGTTTTTGCGAGATTGCCATGGCGCAAGCCCGCGTCAAGCACCCCGACCGGTAGTCAGCGGGGGGCGGGTGTCGGGCCGGTTCAGGGGCTGGCCTGTGGCTCCAGCGCCTGCGCATGCTGGCGCACAAACTGGCTGAATGCCTGCGCATCCAGCGGCCGGCTGAACAGGTAGCCCTGCATTTCGTCGCAACCCTGGTCTCGCAGGAAAGCCAGCTGGGCCGGGGTCTCCACGCCCTCGGCAATGGTCTGGAAGCCCAGGCTGCGGGCCATGCTGACAATGGCCGAGACGATGGCCTTGTCGTCCGGGTCGCTGCTGATGTCGCGCACGAAGGACTGGTCGATCTTGAGCTTGTAGACCTGGAAGCGCTTGAGGTAGCTCAGCGACGAGTAGCCAGTGCCAAAGTCGTCGATGGACAGCCGGATGCCGCGCTGGTGCAGCTTGTCCATCACGGCGATAGCACCCAGCGGATCGTTCATCGCCACGCCCTCAGTCAGCTCGAGTTCCAGGTGCTGGGGTGCCAGGTTGTGTTCGGTGAGGATGCGCGAAACCAGCTCGGGCAGGTTGGCGTGGTGGAATTGCACCGCCGAAAGGTTGACCGCTACCACGCCCAGCGGCAAGCCGGCGTCCAGCCAGGCCCGCATCTGTGCCACGGCAGCACGCAGCACCCATTCGCCGATGTGCACGATCAGGCCGCTGTCCTCGGCGATGGGTATGAACTCGGCTGGCGACACCTGGCCCAGCGTGGGGTGGTGCCAGCGCAACAGCGCTTCGGCCCCCACCAGTCGCCCGTCGGACAGCGCCACCTGGGGCTGGAAGTGCAGCTGCAACTGCTCATGCTCCAGGGCCCGGCGCAGCGCGTTCTCCAGCAGCAGAGCCCGGCTTGAGCGCTCCTGCATTTCGGCGGTGAAGAAGCGGTAGGTATTGCGCCCGGTCTGCTTGGCCCGGTACATCGCCGTGTCGGCACTCATGGACAGTAACTCCGCGGTTGCGCCATCAGACGGATGCACTGCGATGCCGATGGAAAAGGTGATGGCCAGTTCGTGCGTTCCCAGGGCATAGGGCGCAGCAGTCAGCTCCAGCAGCTTCTCCGCCACGTGGCCGGCACCGTCGGCATCGGTGCCGGGAAACAGCAGCACGAACTCGTCACCGCCCAGGCGCGACACCGTGTCCTCATCGCGGATCGCCGAGCGCAGCCGCTTTGCCACCTGCACCAGCAGTTCATCACCGATATGGTGACCGAGCGAGTCATTGATGTTCTTGAAGCGGTCCAGATCGATGAACATCAGGGCCAGCGATTCGCCACTGCGCTGGGCCCGGCTGACAGCGTGGGCAATGCGTTCGTTGAACAGGCGGCGGTTGGGCAGCCCGGTGAGTACGTCATAGTCGGCCAACTGGCGAATGCTTTCCTCATCCCGCTTGCGCTGGCTGATGTCGCTGAAGATGGCGACGTAGTGGCTCAGCGTACCGTGTGCGTCACGTACCTGGCTGATCGACAGCCACTCCGGGTAGATGCTGCCATCGCGCCGCCGGTTCCAGATCTCACCCTGCCACAGGCCCTGGGTCCGGACGCTGCTCCACAAAGTGTCGTGGAAAGCCTGGTTGTGCCGGCCGCTGGCGCGCAGGTCCAGGTCCCGGCCCAGCACCTCATCGGCGCTGTAGCCGGTGATGCTGCTGAATGCCAGGTTCACCTGCACGATCCGGCGCTCGGCGTCGGTGATGGCGATGCCCTCGCCACCCTGTTCAAACACCCGGGCCGCCAACTGCAGCTTGTCCTGCGCGCCGCTGCGTTCAATGGCGATGGCCAGCAGGTGTGCGGCCATGGCAATCAGGGTGACATCGTGCTCGGCCGGCCGCATCGGCACACGGTGGTAAATCGCGAAAGAGCCCAGCACCTGGCCGTCGCCGGTGACGATCGGCTCAGACCAGCAGGACTGCAGACCGGCCTGCAGCGCTTCTTCGCGGTAGTTGGCCCAGTGCGGGTGCTGGCGCAGGTCCTCGGCAATGCTGCGCTCGCCGGTGGCAACTGCATGCCCGCAGCAGCCCATGCCCACGCCCTTGGCAAGCCCGTCAACAGCGCGCCGGAACGGCTCGGGCAGGCTTGGTGCCGCCACCAGGCGCAGGTGCTGGCCATCGCTGTGCAGCAGCATGATTGAGCACAGGCTGTTGGGACGCAATTGCTCGATCCGCGTTGCAGCAGCCAGCAGCAGCGCATCGAGCGCGAGCGGACCGCTGATCTGCTCCAGCATGAAGCTGCGCAATTCCTCGATTTGTTGCACGCGCCGTTGCGCCGACAGATCCATGTTGGTACCGGAGACCCGGATCGGTGTCCCGGCCGGATCGCGTGAAATGAAGCCGCGCGACAGCACCGACACGAAGCTGCCGTCCTTGTGGCGCAGCCGGAATTCCACGGCGTAGCTGTCCTCGCCATTGGCCAGGGCGCCGCCAAAGACGCGTTCGGTATGGGCCACGTCTTGCGGGTGAATGAGGCGGCGCCACAGTTCAGAGTCTGTGGCCAGTTCGTCCGGGCTGTAGCCCAGCATGGCCCACCACTGCGGCGAGTAATACAACTCGTTGTGTTCCAGGTCCCAATCCCATGGGGCGTCACTGGAGCCCTTGAGCACCAGCCGTAGCCGTTCCTCGGCCTGCTTGCGCGCCGTGATGTCGCGGGCGATGCCAAGTATGCCGATGGCCTTGCCGCTGGCGTCGCGCACCGGGGTCTTAATGGTTTCGAACAGGATCCGGTGGCCACCACGGGCCATGGTGGCCCATTCCTCGTAGCGGTGCAGTCCGGTGCCGTGGATGGCCATCAGGTCATGGGCGCGGAACGATGCAGCCTGCTCCGGCGGGAAGAAGTCGTTGTCGCTCTTGCCAATGATCTCCCCTGACGGCGCGCCGAAATAGCGCTCGAAGACTGGGTTGCAGGACTGGTAGATGCCCTCCATGTCCTTGAGCCAGACCATGTCGGGGATGGTTTCGACCAGGGTGCGCAAGCGGGCGCGTTCACCTTCCAGCTGCTCGGTACGCTGCCGGTACGAGCGGCGCATCGCCACGCTCCACAATGCCACTACCACCAGCAGCAGGCCGAAAGCCAGCAACGCGTCGACCAGATCATGCTGAAAGATGGACTGCACCGTGCTGACCGGGCCAGCCACGCCAGAAGTGCAAGCGCCGCTGGCCAAAAGGCTGGCCAGTTTGCGCCAACCCTTGTTCGTTGCCGGTTTGCGCCGCGCGAACCACTCTGGTGGGCGTCTGGCGTGGCCGTGGAAGGCGGGTGCCACGGTTTCAGGCCAGTGTCAGCGCGCGGCTGACGGCGCCGGCCCGATCGGCCCGAGCTCGCAACGTGATTGCGGTGTCGGTTGGCGCTTGCACTATCCACTCGGCGACGGCACGGTCGGCCGTGACCTCTCGGTTGGGCTGGAAGGCATGCAGCGAGTTCTTCGGCGCATGGCCCTCCAGCTGTGGACCCTCAAAGCGCCGTTTGCCCTGCACCAGGGATACATGCTCCTGGTCCTCGGGCAGTTCGATCTCGAACATCACGCCGCGCACGATCTTGCGTGCCAGGGCGCGTTTGGTGACGTATGCCGGCAGGTAGCCGGCATTGGCCACCACCATGCGCACACGCCAGCGCTCTGGGCCCAGCGCCGTGACCTCCACCGCCAGCAGCTCCAGCCGTGGCAGGCTCAGTGCGATCTGGTTCATCCAGGCCGGGAAGCGCTCGACCTCGCGCTGACGCAGCTTGGGCGGCGGATTGCGCCAGAAGTTGAGCTTGTCCCAGCCGCCAATCTCCACCGCGCCGAGTTGCGGGTGCTGGAAAGGCTTCCAGTCAACGTGGGCCTGGCCGTCGCAATGGGCGTCGCTCCACTGGATCAGCTTGACATCGTCCTCCTGTGGGTGGTCGCGGTACCAGTCGACCCACTTGTAGTCCTTGATGCCTGCTTCGCGATTCGGGGCCCAGAGCTCCACCACCCAGAACAGGGCGCCAAGCTGTTCGTAGAGCCAGTCGGCAGTACCGGAGATCACCTCCTTGGGGTGGTACTTGAAGTCATGCCAGATGCTGATGGCCGGGTAGCCGGTGAGGCGGGTGCCGATCTCGCCCAGGCGTTTGTAGAGCCACAGGTCTTCGGGAATCATGTCGTCATCGCTTTGCGTGCCCTTTGGTCGCAGGATGACGCCGCTGTGGGTGTGGTAGCTGATGGCGGCCCCGATGTTCGGGTGGCCGGCAATGAAGTCCACCATGGCGCGCACCTCGGGTTCGCTGGCCGGGTACGGGCCGGCGCCGGCTTGTTCGAACTCCTGGCGCCAGAACGACGGGAAGTTGCGGTTCAGGTCCAGCCCTTCGCGGTTCGGGTTGACCTTGTAGACATAGCCATCGAAGTCCTGCAACCTGCCTTCGGGCAGTACCCGGTAGTACTGAGCGCCGAAGTCGCCCGGCTGGCGCGGCACGAGCAGCCGTGGATCAAGTTCGCAGACCTTGTAGCCACCGTGCGGATCGGCAATGCGCATCGACAGAATCCGGCCGTCGCCATCCACATCCTCCACGGTCAGCCCGTCGACGGCCTCCTCCTGGAACGGATAGGGCCGGGTGCTGGAGCGGATGTGGCGCGGTTTGTCGGCCAGGGCCAGCTCGGCTCCATCCGGGCACAGCCGCGGGCACAGGTACAGCACGCGGGTATCGAGCAGCTGTGTGACCTGTGCGCCGACGGGCCCGTTGGTTCCGTAGTGCCGGGTCAGGTGGTCCAGGTAGAACAGCACGGCGGTGCTGGCGGTGAGTTCGGCCGCGTGGATGTTGCCATCGACCCAGAATGCCGGCTTGTCACTGTCGGCGCCTGTTGCCGCGTTGCTCACACAAGCCAGCCAGATGTCCCGGCCCTCGTGGCTCTTGCCGATGGAGCGCAACTGCACCAGCGCGGGATAGGCCCTGGCGTAGTCCTGCAGTAGTACTGTCAGGTCTTCGAAGTCGTAGAAACGGTCAAACTGTGGCGTCGGGGCTGCGGTCATGGTGGGTAGTGGCCGGCATGCGCGGCAGCAGATTCCAATAGAATGGATCTTATCCACTGTTGGTCAAGCCAAGCCAGTCGCTGTCCGTCATGCAGCCAGCTGTGCCTGGGTTGGCGTCTGCGCAAGGAAACGGAGCAATGCGGCGAACCTGCCTTTACGGTCTGAAGCGGATGGCGCTGTGCGCAGTTGCCATCGCGGTCGCCATGCCTGTTGCAGCTGCGCCCACGGCGTCGCCGGAGGTGGCGCCAACCTACGGCAATGCCCAGGAACTGGGCAAATGGGCGGCCGAGCCGCAAAAGGGCAGGACGGACGGTTTGGCGCTGGACAAGATGGGCGATGTTCCGCCGCCGGCCAAGCTGCTCGAAGACCACCTGGCCCTGCCGCAAGCAAGTCGTGACTCCGCAGGGCGCCCGATTCTGAGCGCGCCAACCACCGCTCCCACGAGCCCGCAGCGCAGTACTGCCGGCCCAGGCCGTGCCGAGCCGGATGATGCTGTCAGCCGTCTGGCCAAGGAAGCGGTCCGACCCATGGCGGAAGACCTGTCGAACTCGGCCGCAGCACAGGCGGCGCGCGATCTCAAGGCCAATCTCGGCTTGAAGTCCGAGCGGCCGCCAGTCGATGACAGTGCCGGCTCGCCCGGTTACGAGGAAGCCGCGCTCGCGCGCAATGTCAAGGTTGTGGAGCAAATGGTCGAGGCCAACAACCGCGGCGACGGTGACGTCCGGTCCCCTTTCGCCCATTCCGGCAAGCGCAGTGAGCCAGCGGGCGAATCCGGCATGGACAAGTTTGTGCGCGAGTTCAAGCCCTGGGCATTGGGGTTGCTGGG
>JANMKM010000684.1:0-2326 GCA_031372035.1 Rhodoferax sp.
GCGGATATGCATCGGGGCCAGCGGGCGAGACTGGGAAACCAGACGGACCACGCAATCAAGGCCGGATATAAGGACGCAGCCGACTTCTTCGCACCGCAACACAAATTCTTCTTGCTACCCGGGAGGCATCCATATAAGACATCATGATTACAGGATTGCGGACGGTCATTTACCCGGTGGATGACCTGGCCAAAGGCAAGGCCTGGTATGCCAAGGTGCTGGGCGCCGAACCGTATTTCGACGAGCCCTTCTACGTGGGTTTTTCTGTCGGTGGCTTCGAGCTCGGGCTGGTGCCCGACGGTGTGCCCGGCGCCCAGGGCGCCAGGACCTACTGGGGCGTGCCCAGCGCCGATGCCGAGCTGACCCGTCTGCTGGGTCTGGGCGGCGTCAAGCACGAGCCGGTGACCGATGTCGGTGGTGGCATAAAAGTGGCTGCCGTGCGCGACCCATTCGGCAACGTTTTCGGCATCATCGAGAACCCGCACTTCAAACTGCAGGACGTGCGCTAAAGGACACCCCGACAGCATCTGCAGTGCGATCAAAATCGCCAAAGTACAGCAGCTCGAAGCCCAGAGCCTGATGCTGGAAAGCTCCGCCCAGCACCGCATGCGCTAGCCTGATGCAGAATCAGCGCTCGCAGCCGGTTTGACACAACTCGCGGAGACAACCACATGATGCAACGACGCAGCGCCTTTCTCGCCGCCGCACTGCTGGGCCTGGCCACGCTGTGCCAGGCGCAGACTCCCTGGCCGAACAAGCCGATCACCATGGTTGTGCCCTTCCCGCCCGGCGGCCTGGCGGACCTGGTGGCGCGGCCGGTGGCCGAAGCCATGGGCCGGGAGCTGGGCCAGAGCGTGGTGATCGAGAACAAGGGTGGCGCTGGCGGCGGCATCGGCATGGGCCTGGTGGCACGGGCCAAGCCCGACGGCTACACCCTGCTGATGGCGCTGTCCTCCTACAGCGTGATCCCGGAAGCCGACGCCCTGCTGGGACGTGCGCCGATGTATGCCCTGGCGGACCTGACGCCCATCGCCCGCTTCACTGCTGACCCGACCGTGCTGGCGGTGCGTGCCGACGCGCCCTGGAAGACCGTGCTGGCCTTCATCGAGGATGCGAAGAAGCGCCCTGGCGCCATCAACTACGGCTCCTCGGGCAACTACGGCACCATGCATGTGCCGATGGAGATCCTGGCGCAGACGGCCGGCGTGAAACTCACGCACGTGCCCTTCACCGGCGCCGGCCCGGCCGTGGTGGCCCTGCTGGGCGGCCAGATCGACGCCGTGTCGAGTGGCCCGGCCACGGTGCTGCAGCATGTGAAGGCCGGCAAGCTGCGGGTGCTGGCGCACTGGGGTAATGGCACGCTGGCCGCCTTGCCTGATGCGCCGAGCCTGAAGGACAGCGGCTTTGCTGCAGAGTACGCCCAGTGGTCGGGCCTCTTCATCCCGAGCGGCACGCCCGAGCCCATCGCCCAGCGGCTGCGCGCAGCGGCCCGTGCTGCAGCACAGGACGCCAAAGTGCGCGAGGTGATCCTGAACGCCGGCAGCCCGGTGCTGTACCAGGACACACCGGAGTTCGAGAAGTATGTGCAAGCAGATGCCAGGCGCATGGTCGATGTGGTCCGGCGCATTGGCAAGGTGGAGTAAGCCATGAATACAAGCCTCTTGCGTGCGCTTTGCGCCGCTGCGCTGACCCTGCTGTGTGTGCCAACAGCTCTCGCCCAGACCAATGCGCCCTACCCCAACCACCCGGTGAAGATCATCGTGCCCTTCGCCGCAGGCGGCCCGGCCGACAACTACGCCCGCTTCCTCGGCCAGCGGCTGGGCGAGGCGCTGGGCCAGCCGTTCGTGGTGGATAACCGGCCCGGCGCCGGCTCGGTCATTGGCACCGATGTGGTGGCCAAGTCCGCGCCGGACGGCTACACGCTGCTTCTGATGTCCAACACCCACACGGTGAACGAGACCCTGATACCGAACAAACCCTTTGTGCTGCTGCGCGATTTCGTGCCGGTGGCGCCGATCAACTATTCGGACCTGGTATTGGTGGCCCATCCCTCGCTCAAGTCCACCAATCTGCCGGACCTGATCAAACAGGCCAAGGCGCAGCCAGCGAAACTCAACTACGCCTCCAGCGGCCCCGGCACGCCCTACCACATGGCAGGCGAGCTGTTCAAGAGCATGGCCGAGATTGACCTGGTGCACATTCCCTACAAGGGCAGCTCAGGTGCCCGCACCGACGTGATCGGCGGCCAGGTGGACCTGATGTTTGACGCCGTCACCACCATGGCCGAGCAGGCCCGCGCCGGCAAGGTTCGCGCCTTGGCCACCAC
>JANMKM010000720.1:0-21480 GCA_031372035.1 Rhodoferax sp.
CGGTTTGGTGGTGACGTCAGGACGTTCGGCGTGATGTTCCTGTTGTTCACGCCTCTGCCATACGTGGATGCAACCAGCGCATGGGGCTTTAACAATCGCTGGCACCGGATTTATGTCGGCTTTGCAGGCATGGCGGTTGAGCTCTTTCTGGCGGCGTTGGGCGCATTGGTTTGGAGCAACACAGGCCCGGGACTGGTCAACAGCCTGACTTTCAATGTGATGGTCATCGGATCTGTGTCGAGTTTTTTGTTCAACGGGAATCCCTTGTTGCGATTCGATGCCTATTACATCCTCAGTGATTTTGCCCAAATACCAAACCTGTACCAAAAAGGTCAGCAGCAATTGCGCTACTTGCTGGATCGCTATGTCCTGGGTACCCAGAACGCCAATAGCCCGGCACATGGGATGAGGGAGCGAAGCTGGATGACTATCTACGGTGTGTTGAGTTTTGTCTACTTGCTGGTTGTGGTCGTCGGCATTACCATGGTTATGCTGGACATGTGGTTCCCATTGGGCGTGCTGGCACTGAGCATGACGGTTGTTTCGCGGGTGTTGTTGCCGGGCAAGAAACTCTTCGCTCACTTGTCCGGCCCGATCACCCAACCAAACCGGGCGCGCGCCTGGGCGACGGTATCGGGGCTGACCCTGGTTGTCCTGTTGTTTGTGGCGTATGTGCCTTTGCCTCATGCGATCCGGGCCAAGGGACTGCTTGAAGCACAAAACTCGACAGTCATGCATGCTGCAACCGAAGGGTTGCTGGGCGAACGGCTTGTCAGCAATGGTGAGCAGATTGATGCGGGCACGGCGCTGGCGACACTCAGCAATGCCGATCTTGAGCTCGATCTGGAGTCTGCGCGCATTGGCTATCGGGAAGCCGAGCATCGATACCGCGCAGCCTTGTTCAACGCTCCGAACGACCTCGGGCCTGTGCAGCACCAGATGCAGACCATTGCCGAACACATAGCTGAACTGCAGCGCCGGAAACTCGACTTGAAGGTCGTGGCCCCCCATGCGGGCGAATGGGTCGCACCGACATTGCACGAGCGACAGGGGGCCTGGATTACCAGGGGCCAGATGTTGGGCGAAGTGGTGGACCGCAGTGCGTTCCGGTTTGTAGCAGTGATTGCCCAGGAACAGGCCAACGAGTTGTTCGCCCAGATGCCAGAAAATGCCGAGCTGCGAATGACCGGTCAAGCTGACGTGTTGATCGAAGCAAGTCATATCACCATCGTTCCCTATCAGCAGGTGCGGCTCAAATCGGCTGCCTTGGGTTGGCTCGGGGGTGGGGATATTGCCGTCAAGACGGACAAACGCGAGGGCGACGTTGCCCAAGACCCGTTCTACGTGGTTTTCGCCCGCGTACCTTTGGGGCGCTCTGCCGACGTTGCGCTGTATCACGGGTTGTCGGGTACTTTGCGCATCGAGCTGCCGCCCCAGCCGCTGGCGCGTCAAATGCTCCGGGCATTCATGCAGACGGTCCAGAAGCGATACGCCCTGTAGCCATGGGGGTTGCTGGTCCGGGTGTCTCGCCCATTCATTGGCATGCTCCCAAGGACCCGCGCCAGACTCCGTGGCTCGGAGCCAGCGGCTGGCTTGCGCTAACCAGATGCCAGGTCGGTCTGCTGGGCAAGCGTGTGCTGGCACAAGCCAGCGCCATTGACAAGTTGATCGACCGACCGGGGGAAGACATTGGCGATGTCGCCGCATTGCGCGGTAGTTGTCAGGCGCAGGTCAGGGCTGCAGCAAGCGTGGGCGTGATCAGTCCAGAGCTGGTACAACGCTGTGTGCATCTGCTTGCGCTCCTGGCCCAGCGCAGTCTGGGCCTGCGACCTTCGGTTCCGCAATTGATGGCGGCCATTGCCATGACCCAGGGCAATCTGGTTCAGTTGGCCCCAGGCGAGGGCAAGACACTGTCAGTGGCCATGACGGCGGTCTGGTTCGCATGGAGCGCCAGACCGTGCCACGTTGTAACTGCCAATGACTATCTGGCTGGTCGGGACGCGCAACTGATGCGGCCGTTCTACCATGTTTGCGGCGTCAGCGTGGACGCGATCACCGATGCGACTCCGCACCAGCAGCTAGGAAACTGCTACCGGGCTGATGTGGTCTACGCCACTGCCAAACAGTTTCTCGCCGACTTTTTGCGGGACGACTTGTTGCTGCAAGGCGCGCGCGATCCGGTGCGCCGCCGTTTGTGGCACATGCGCGCCAACGCGACAGGGCAACAACCTGTCATGCGTGGCTTGCATGCGGCCATCATCGACGAAGCGGATGGCGTCTTGATCGATGAGGCCACAACGCCATTGATCATTGCCCAGCCCGAGGAAGACAAGTCGCAGATGTTGTTGGCCATTGCTCGGGCCCGTGACCTGGTGGAGGAACTCAAGCTGGAACGCGACTACAGCCTGCACATGCAGGCTGGAAGTGTGGTGCATTTCACGCCGGAGGGAAAGAGCCGTATTGAGTCCCTGGCCCAGGAGTTCGGAGATTATTGGCAGACGCCCCTGCGCCGCGAGGAAATATTCAATCTGGCGATCATGGCCAGAGACGTGTTCCAGCGAGATCGGCACTTCATCATCCGCGATGGCGCCGTTGTCATCGTGGACGAAAACACGGGTCGTAGCATGCCAGGGCGGTCATGGAGCCACGGGATTCACCAATCCATTGAGGCCCGCGAAGGTATCGCCTTGACCAAGCTGACGCGGATTTCCGCGAGAATGACTTTTCAGGAGTTCTTCCGCCACTACCATCGGTTGTGCGGCGCCAGTGGCACCCTGCATGGCTTGGGGTTTGAATTGTGGAGTACCTTTGGGGTTTGCACCCTGCGGCTGCCGCCGCGCACGCCCAGTCGTCTGGCCATTCTTCCGCGCAGACACTTCCTGGGTCGCGCGGAAAAGCTCAAGGGTTTTGTGGAACGGGTTGTCGAGCTAAATCAAAGCCGTTGTCCCGTGTTGGTTGGCACCCGGCGCATTCTTGACAGTGAGCAAATAGCCCTGGCGCTACAGGAGCGGGGCATCGCGTGCGCCGTTCTCAATGCAAAGGAACACGCCCGGGAGGCGGAGATCGTGGCACGCGCTGGCGAATTGGATCGCGTGACAGTGGCGACCAACATGGCGGGTCGTGGCACAGATATTGTCTTGGCACCCGGTGTCGAGGCCTTGGGTGGACTCAGTGTGCTGATGTTTGAGTCTCATGAGTCGCCGCGCATCGATTGGCAGTTGTTTGGCCGGGCTGGGCGCCATGGCTCGCGTGGCAGCGCGCAGGCATTTGCCTCGTTTGAGGAAGAGCTGATCCTGCGCTACCTTCCGGTCTGGGCCAAACCTCTACGCTGGATCAAGGCCCGCGCTGGCATGGATCACTGGCGGTTGGAGCTCTTGCTGTGGCTGTCGCAATTGCATGCACAGCGCATTGCCGCCGCGCAGCGCAGGTACCTCGCGATGGTGCAGAAGCAACTGCGCGAGCAACTGGGTTTTACTCGGGCATAAAGTCCGCGCCTGTCCTACACTGCTAGAAACTCACCAAAACTGGAGGTGCGCATGAATCCGAATCAATGCCAATTCCCTGCGCTGTTCGCCGCCCTCGCCCTTTCGTTCATGTTTCACGGCCAGGCGCAGGCGGCGGACGGTCAGTGCATTGTGGCCGGGCGCCTGAATGCGGCCCAGCAATGGGCGCCGCGATTTGCCGGGATCGAGTTGTTGACCCGGGAAGGTGGCCCCGTTGTCAGCAGCGCGCCGAAGGCATTGGCTGCGGTGCGGCAGGTACGCATTTCCCGCGCGGCACTCCTCGCCGCCTGCGATGGTGAGCAGGAGTTGGCCACAGGCCCGGCAATCATCCAGGACAAGTCCGCCGTGCCTGCTGTCAGCGCCGGAAAGATGCCGATTGCTGTTGAAGCAGTGGCCTATCCCAGATTGCGGGCTGGAGGCAGTCTGGTAGAGCTCAGGCTTGCGCTACCTGCCGAACGCGTGGTGACCATGACACGTTAGGCCACGGTAGTACCCGGGCGCGGCTGTGACAAGCCCGGTTTCTCAGCTCAGCACGACACTGCTCAAGCGCCGTCGATACGTTGCCACAGTGGGGTCTGCCGGCGGGATTTGGCCATCGGCCACCTTGACCTTTGGCGGCTCAATGATCTCAAGAATGGCAATGTAGGTCTTGCGGGCCAATTCATCGTTCCAGACCTTGTCGCGCATCAGGATTTCCAGCAATTCGTCCATGGCGTCGGTCCACTGTTGTGCCGCCATCAGTCCTTGCGCCCGGCCAAAGCGGGCCTCAAAGTCGCGGCGATTGCCAGCGATCCTCTGCTCCAAAGCGGCTGTAGCGGCTGGATCTGTCAAGTGGGTGCTGGCAAAGTCCACCGCGCCGATCCAGCGTTGCAATGCGTCAAGGCGCCGAACCAAGGCTGTTTTCGCTTGTACCGGCCCCAAGGCGGCGCGAGCGGCTTCGACTTCATGCAATTGCAGCAGCAACTTGACATAGTCGAAACGCGCGTCGTCATTGTCGGGTTGCTTCAACAGCGCCTGGTGCAGCGCCTCGCGCAATGCCAGCGGGTCGTCTTCTGGCGGCGCATCCGACACGGTGACCGCCGTCACCTCGGCCTCTAGCTCCGGCGCCTGCGGGAGATGCTTGTCCAGGAAAGTCTTGATCTGGCCCTCCGGTATGGCTCCCATGAAGCCATCCACTGGTTTGCCGTCGACCATCAGGACGCAGGTCGGAATACTGCGAATGCCGAAGGCCTGGCTCAGCTCTTGCTCCTGATCGGAATCAATCTTGACCAGCTTGAAGCGCCCCCCATACTCGGCTTCCACCTTCTCCAGCAAGGGGCCGATGACCTTGCAGGGGCCGCACCACGGTGCCCAGAAATCAACCAAAACCGGTATCGGTGAGGCGATGACTTCAGCGTCAAAATTTTCGATGCTTACGTTGATCATTCGATGTAGCTCAGGGTGAAAAAGTAAAATTCAATGCGTTCGGTGGGCTCGCGTCCCGCCGCAGGTTCACGATGCCCGACCGCGGGGCAGCTTCCACCATCAATATGAATATCCAAATCGGCGTCGTCATGGGTTCCAGTTCCGATTGGGACACGATGCAGCATGCAGTCTGGATTCTCCAGCAATTCGAGATTGCGCATGAAGCAAGGGTCGTATCCGCCCATCGCATGCCGGATGACATGTTTGCCTACGCACAGTCGGCTGCGTCCCGCGGGCTGCAGGCGATTATTGCCGGCGCTGGTGGAGCTGCCCATTTACCGGGCATGCTGGCGGCCAAGACCACAGTTCCAGTATTGGGAGTGCCCGTGGCGAGCAGGCATCTGAGCGGTGTGGACTCGTTGCACAGCATTGTGCAGATGCCGCGTGGCATTCCGGTGGCGACCTTTGCCATCGGCAATGCCGGCGCCGCCAATGCAGCCTTGTTTGCGGTTGCCATGCTGGCCAACCAGGATGCCGGCTTGCGCCTGCGGCTGGACGCGTTTCGCCAGCAGCAGACCCAGTTGGCGCGCGCTGCCGTCCTGCCGACGAATGCAATATTCCCATGAAGAAGTTGCTGCTGCCCGGCTCGGTTGAGGGTGCCAATGCATCTGTTCTGGGCGTGACCGGTGGTGGTCAGCTGGGACGCATGTTTGTCCACGCTGCACAGCAGATGGGTTTTGAGACTGCCGTGCTGGATCCGGACCCGCAAAGCCCGGCGGGCAGGGTCAGCCACTATCATTTGCAGGCCGACTACCTGGATCAGGACGCCCTGTCCCGCATGGCCGGCTTGTGTGCAGCGGTCACGACCGAGTTCGAAAATGTGCCCTCCCAGGCGCTTGCCTGGCTGGGAGAGCGGCTGCCGGTCGCACCTGCAGCCGCAGCGGTACAGGTCGCGCAGGACCGTATTCTGGAAAAGGCCCATTTTGTCGCTTGCGGCGTGGCGTGTGCACCCTATGCCGCCATCGCCAGCGAGGCAGAACTGGGTCTGGTGTCCGCAGCGCTGCTGCCGGGTATCCTCAAGACAGCACGTCTGGGCTATGACGGGAAGGGGCAAATTCCGGTCAGCAACCTGGTAGAACTGCGCACTGCCTGGAGCAGCCTGGGTGCTGTGCCCTGTGTCCTTGAGCGCCTGGTGGAATTGCGGTACGAATGTTCGGTCATCGTGGCCCGAGGCTGGGATGGCGAGATGGTGCACTTTCCCGTGCAGCGCAACCTGCATCGCAACGGTATTCTGGCTGTGACCCAGGTGGATGGGGGTTGCGTACCGTTGGACCTGGCGCAACAGGCGATCCATGCGGCCAAGGCCATTGCGACCGGCCTGCAATATGTGGGCGTGCTCTGTGTCGAATTCTTCGTGACCACAGACGGCCGACTGCTGGTCAACGAGATCGCGCCACGACCCCATAACAGCGGGCACTACACCATCGATGCCTGCGACCAGTCCCAGTTCCATCTGCAGGTGTCAACGCTGGCGGGGCTGCCATTGGTCCAACCGCGCCAACACAGTGCGGCCGTCATGCTCAATCTGCTGGGCGACCTGTGGCTGCAACCGGACCGGACCCAGGTGCCGCCATGGGACCAGGTGTTGCTGCTGCCTGGCACCCATCTGCATCTCTATGGCAAGCAAAAGGCCAGCGCCGGGCGCAAGATGGGTCATCTTACGATCACGGGTGACTCCCCCCGCCAGGCCACGACTGTCGCCCTTCAGGCGGCACTGGTTCTGGGTATCGAGGGCATCGATGGCGTTGCAGCAGCATGATTCTTGACGGCAAGGAGCTGGCAGCCATCGACCAGGCTGTCGAAGCCATCCGCCGTGGCGAGCTGGTCGGCATGCCGACGGAAACGGTCTATGGGTTGGCTGCCGATGCGTGCAACCCGGAGGCTGTCGCAGGCATTTTTTCAGCCAAGGGACGGCCGGTTGACCATCCTTTGATTGTTCACGTTGCTGATCAGTTCGCGCTGCCCCACTTTGCTTCGGATGTACCCCAGTTTGCGTTCGAACTGCTGCAGGCGTTCTGGCCCGGTCCGCTCACGCTTATCCTGCCACGGCGCCCAGGCGTGGCAGCGGCTGCCGCTGGCGGCCAGGACTCCATCGGACTGCGCTGCCCTGCGCATCCGGTGGCACGCAGGCTGCTGCAGCAATGTGCCCTGGCGGGTGTTCACGGCCTGGCTGCGCCCAGCGCCAATCGCTTTGGCAAGCTCAGCCCCACCACGGCGCGGCACGTGGAAGAGGCCATGGGTCCGCGGCTGCTGATTCTCGATGGTGGGCCGTGCGCGCATGGCATCGAGTCGGCCATTGTGGATTGCACCCGAGGCCAGCCCGTATTGTTGCGCCCAGGCACCCTGTCCGCAACGGCCATGGAGGCCGCCTGTGGCCTTCAGATGCTACAAAATAAAGAGCTATCCATGCAGGAAAAACGGGCTCCAAGGGCTTCTGGCATGCTGGAGGCTCACTATGCGCCCAAAGCCAAGGTCCGGCTCATGGATGCCCGCGCCCTGCAGGACGCTCTGGATGTGTTGGGCAGCGGCCTGGATGCACGTGAGGCCTTGATTGCCGTGTACGCACGCAGTGCACTGCGGCCGCGGTCGGCGCGCGTGCTCATGCGCCGCATGCCGGATGATGCCTTGGCCTCGGCGCAGCAACTGTTTGCTGCGCTGCACGAATTTGATGCCAGTGGCGTTCGATTGGTCTGGATCGAGACCCCGCCTGCCGATCCTGCATGGGATGGCGTTCGCGATCGTCTTGAGAGAGCCGCCGCCAGTTGAGACTGTTGGCGCATCGTTAAACTACCTGCATATGGAAAATTCAATGCGTGAAAAATGTGTGCGGCGTGCGCTGGTGGCCGTGGCGGCAGTCCTGGGCGTCTTGTTGACATCCTGCGGAGGAGGTACCACGGAAGGGCTCCTGGTGCCGTCGCGTTTTCTGTCCCTGGGTGATGGCATGAGCGACGTCGGCCAGAAGGGCGCCACCGCCAAATACACAGTGAATGACGGTTCGGTGACCACTTGGGTCGAACAAGTGGTCAACAACTATGCTGCCACGGACCCGGTGCGTCCCTCAGGTGCGGGTGGGCTTGGATTCGCCCAAGGCAACGCGCGCGTCAACACCAGCCCCGACGCCGCCGGCAATGCCGCAACCCTGACCATCACGCAGCAGGCCGATGCATTGCTGGGGGCGGGGCCGATCGGCGCCAACGACGTGATCCTGATGAATGCGGGAACCGGCGATATCGTGGCTGAGATGCGGGCTGTACTGGCGGGCGCGCAGTCCGAGGCACAGATGGTGGTCAATCTCAAGCAGATCGCCAAGGCCTATGGCAAGCAGGTCCGTCGGCTGGTGGAGTCTGGCGCCAAGCATATCGTGGTGGTGGGAGCGTCCGACCTCAGTCGTTCGCCGTGGGCTGTGGCCATCGGTCAGACCGTTGCGCTGAACACGGCCAGTATCGAGTTCAACACAGCCTTTGTCGTGTCGATCGTTGACCTGGGCAACCAGGTTCTGTATGTGGATCTTGCGAATTTCATTGACGCCTACACTTCATTTCCCTCAACCTATGGATTTAAGGACGGCGTCAACGCGGTCTGCACTTCGGTGGACCCGGGGCCTGGCATCGGCATCGGCGCCAACATGGTGAACTCGGCGCTCTGCAGCCCGACCACGGTCATCAGCGGGGCTGACTACAACACCTATGTCTTCGCGGACGCACTGCACTTCACGCCGGCACTGCAGCGCGCCTTTGGCAATCTGGTGTTTTCCCGTCTGTCGTCGCGCTGGTAGCATTCCGGAGTGGCCCTGCGCCGTGGTACCTGAGCCGGGCACGCCCCTCAGCGGAAGCGCAGCTTCATGGCCAGGATGGTCCCAGCCAGTGCCAGTGTGATGACATTGGCCAGGACGATGGGCCAGGCGGCCAGCAGCAGGCCATAGGCAAGCCATAGTGAAATGCCGACGGTGAAGACGCTGTACATTCCCAAGGAAATGCCGCTGACGTCCCGCGTCTTGAATGTGTGCCAGGCCTGTGGCACAAAGCTGGCCGTGGTCAGTGTGGCTGCAAGGTAGCCAATGATGTCGTGGTGGTTCATGGTGGTGCAGACCGGGGCCGCAGGATAATCAATCTGTTCAGTGTTCAGCGGCTGCCAGCCGGCAGGTCCTTCATGGTCCAGTCCAGCAAGGCATCGACGACCGGCCGCATCGCATTGGCGTTGGCATGGTTGGCAATGGCGACCAGCACATAGCGTTTGCCACTGGCTGCATCGACGTAGCCGGCCACGCCTGCAACATCGCGCAGGCTGCCGGTCTTTAGATGGGCTACGCCCGAGGCCGCGCCGCGCCGTGACTTGAGCGTGCCGTCGACCCCCGTGATCGGCAGTGACGCTATGTATTCCGGCATCCACGGCGATGCGTAGGCCTTCTGTAGCAGACGCACCAGGGCTTGCGCGCTGATGCGTTGCTGGCGCGACAGCCCCGAGCCATTGTCGAAGGTGGGCGCATCTCCAGGCGAAATTCGATCCTGCCACCACTGCTTCAGCCAATCCCGCGAGGCCGCGATCGTGGCCGGTCCCAGTCTCAGTGCAGCTTCACGCGCTCCGGTGTCCCGCATAACCGGCTGCAGGCCCAGGGTCAGGAACAACTGTTGTGCCATCACATTGTTGCTGAACTTGTTGATGTCGCGAATGGTCTCGGCGAGACTGACCGAAGCAAAGTCGGCATTCTGGCGTGCCTTGCCGGCGCCGGTTGCAGGCATGGGACCTTCGCGCACCGACCCGTCCAGCCTGCCACCCAGCTCGCGCCAGAGCCCTTCAATGGCGCGCGCTGCATAGGACTTGGGGTCCGCGTAGGCCACGGGCCATTGCTTTTCACCGCAGTCCAGTGGGTAGGTGCCGGAGAAGCGGATCCGGTTGGCGTCGGAAAAGTCGGCTTTCAGGCCTGCACGGTAGTCTGCACAGGTGCTTGCAATCGCGGGCACGGTGGATTGCAGCTGTACCCCCCACAGTGGGGGCTCCATTGTCACCCGGGCCACGTTGTTGCCACGTTGGGGTGTGAATGTCAGCAGCACGGACTTGAAATTTATCAGCAACGCGTCCGGAGCAGCGTTGTAAGGCCGCAGCGGCTCGCCATCAAACTCGGCCGGGTCGCCTTCCACCAGTTCAAACGCGCTGCGATCCAGCACGATGTCGCCGGCAATGTGCTCTATGCCCATGGCGCGAACGCGGCGCAGCAGCAGCCACAACCGCTCCAATACCAGTTTGGGGTCGCCCTGGCCGCGGATGTGGAGGTTGCCCATGAGCGAACCCGACTGGATCGGGCCGTCAGCCAGCACCGGCGTGGTCCAGACAAAGGCCGGCCCCAGCGCGTCCAGTGCGGCGAACGTCGTCACCAGCTTCATGATGGATGCCGGATTCACCGGGACTGTTGCCCGGTGGCTCAGACGTGCAGGTGTATCGGCCTGCGCTTCAGTGACCATCAGGGTGACGGCTTCGCGAGGAATGCCGGCACGGGCCAGAGCAGCGTCAACGGTGGCCGGCATGGTGGTCTGGGCATGAGATGTCAGTGCCAGCAGGCAGACGCAGGCCAGCAAGACTACAGGCAAAAGGTTGGACGACAACCTGTGGCGTGGTTGAGCGGCAGCGTGGTGCTGCAACGTGTTGGCGAATTTCAATGGCTCACCTTGCCCCACTCCTGCTCGTAGGTTGTGACCAGGGTCTGGTTGGAGAGGCGATTGATCTGCATTGCCACCCGCTCCATATCCAGCGGAAACGCGAACATGGTAGCCAGGGACTGGGGGGTAAGAAACCGAAGTCCATGTGGAAGTCTGCTGGGCGGCTGAAAGCCGCGTCGGCTGGCGATGACAAAGCCCCATTCACCGAAGCTGGGCACGTTGGCGTGATAAGGCGTGGCCTGGAGCCCGACGGACTCGATGGTTTGCACTACGGTCCAAAAGCTCTTGCGTGCCACCAGCGGTGAAGTCGTCTGGACGACAGCGAAACCGCTGGCTGACAGGTGCTGGTCCAACAGGGCATAGAAGGCGTTGGTATAGAGCTTGCCAATGGAGTAATTGGTGGGGTCAGGAAAGTCGACAATGATGACGTCAAATACGTCGTTGCTTTCCTGCAGCCAGACAAACGCGTCCTGGTTCACGACGCGCAGCTTGGGCGAGTGCAGGGCGCCGCCATTGAGTTCCACCAGGCCGGGCTGTTCGGCAAACAGGCGCGTCATGGCAGGGTCCAGCTCCACCAGCGTGACATGCTCCACGTCGCCATAGCGCAGCACTTCGCGCATTGCCATGCCGTCACCGCCTCCCAGAATGGCAATCCGCTTTGGCGAAGCCTGGCCCTGGGCGAAAGCCGACATGGCCGGGTGCACCAGGGCCTCGTGGTAGCGGTACTCGTCGCGCTGGGCAAACTGCAGGTTGCCGTTGAGGAACAGGCGGTAGCCTGCTTTGCCTTCACCCGGGTTGCGGGTCACGACAATGCGTTGATAGGGCGTCGCCGCAGCGAACACCACCTGGTCCTGGTACAACCGATCTTCGGCCCAACTGGTAATGCGGTCGGCCTGCGCCAGGCCGGTGGACAGCAGCCCCAGCGTCAACAGGCATGCCGCCAGGTGGGAACGAAACCTGCGCAGTTCGTGGCGAAACAACCAGAGTGCCCACAACGCAATGGCGGCATTCAGCATTCCAAAGACCAGGCCGGTGCGCACCAGGCCCAGTTGCGGTACCAGCAACAGCGGGAACGCCACGGATACGGCCAGCGCCCCCAGGTAGTCAAAGGTCAGGACCTGGGATACCAGGTCCTTGAGTGCCACATCACGCTTGAGGATCCGTATCACCAGCGGAATCTCCAGGCCCACCAGCGTTCCAACCAGCAACACCAGGGCATACAGCAACCAGCGCAGAGATCCCGGCATCGTGGCATTTGCAAGGAACAGCGCTGCAGGCAAGACACCACCAACGATTGCCACCAGCAATTCGATGCGCAGGAACACGGCTGGCAGCTGGCGCTCGATGAAACGTGACAGGTAGGAACCCAAGCCCATGGCAAACAGGTAGCTGCCAATGACGGTGGAGAACTGCAGTACCGAGTCACCCAGCAGGTATGAAGCTGTGGTGCCAGCCGCCAGTTCGTATACCAGGCCGCACGCAGCCACGACAAACACGGATGCCAGCAGTGCCAGCTCCATCGGGGCCTTCGACCGGGCGCGAGCGGCAATCATGCCGCGCTGCCGACTGTGGTGGGCCTAGCCATAGGAGCTGGTCTGACGCGTGCCGCCAGGGCCTCAGCCATGGATGGCGGCAGCAACAATGATGCAGATACCCAGAGACATGGCGGCAACCACCAGGCCCAGCGCCACATTCTGCTTTTCGACAATTTCTTCCCACAGGTTGTAGGGTGTGAGCTTGTCGATGACGAGGAAACTGAGCCAGAACACCAGCACCCCGACCAGCGCGAACACGATCGAGCCCAGAAACGCGGCAGGTTTGAGCCATTCAAGTCCCATGATGCACTCCTTCAAGTTGGATGTTGTCGCGCCTGGCGCAAACCGCGATGACCGATATTGTCATGTTTGCGCCTTCATCATTTGTGTCCGCCGCCATTGCTGCCACCGCTGTAACCGCCGTAGGAGCCGGCAGAGCTGCGCGGCGTGTACGACGAGGAGCAATTTTCATAGGCCGGATCGCAACTCTGGCAACGGCTCAACAGGAACAGCAGCAGCACCAGCACCAGGATCACCAGCACCACACCCACCAGCCCCAGGCTCCGGACGCTGTTGCCCGGGCTTTCATCGCTGCGGTGCAGCAGTTCCTGGCTGGCTTCGAGGCCGAAGGCCTTCGCCACCGCCCGGCTCTCCAGCGTGCTGCCGACCGACCATGTCAGTTCGCTGGGTGTCTGTTCCATCGACAGGATGCTCCGGCCACTGGTGTAGTCGCGCAGCGACGACCGCTGTCCGCGCTCCACCCGCCAATAGAACTCACCGGTGACATAGTTGGTTTCAGCCTGGTAGGCTTCCTTGAGTTCGTAGCGGGTACCGAGGTAGGTGGCGCTGCGCAGGTTGCTGCTGACCAAGGGCGCTCCGGTCGCGGGCTTCACCAGGCTCCAGCCGTCGGTGGCGTCCACCAGGAAACTGAACCCCCGCCTGCGATTGAACAGCAGATACTCGTCCCAGCCGAAGTGTTCGTCCGGGTCCTGCGGGTCCTGGCCCATGCGGTGCTGGAAGCCCACCACTTGCCAGGACGTGCCCTGAAGCTGGCCGACTCTGCCAATGGCGATCAGCGGCCGGACCGGCTCATTCTGCAAGGCATGTCGCAACTCAGCCCCAAGTCCCTGAGACAGGTCGATCAGGGAATTGCAAGACCGGCAGGTGATGCTTTTGCTCTCGGCCAGTAGCGGTTGGACCTGGGCCCCGCAATCAGGGCAATTGAATTGGCGGCCGCTTTCATTTCGGGTGGAGTCGTCGCGCAGGCCTTGCAGTTTCAGCTCTTCCAAGGCGACAGCCCGCCCGCTGCACAGCGTGGGCGGCACACCGCCATAGTCAATGCTCAATACCTCGCCATCGGCACTGCGCAGGTCCACGATGACAAAGGCCTGGCCCAGGGGCGGCAGTTTCGGCAACTCGCCTTGTGCCGACAGCAGCGCCACCGTCTCACGTGAGGCAACGCTGTAGGTCTTGCCGCTGACCGTGACAGTCTGACCGACGCGAAACAGATCGGGCGAGCCAATATCCGGTTGCTGTGGCAGACCGGTGCACATCACGTAGGCGCCGTTGTCCTCGCTCAGGAAGCCGGCAGCACCATTGGCAAACAACACCTGCCATTCGGTCCAGGTGCCTTGCGCGTACTTGTATTGCAGCCGGCCAAGCAGCGTGAAGCCACGCTGCTCCCAGATGCCAGTGGCCATCAGCCGCAGAGGGCTGTGGTCGTCGAAGAGTTCGGCCATCTTGCCGATGCGCGCCAGGACGTCGCCGCTGCGTACGACCATGCTCTGGCAGTATGCGCAGATGGCGTGCGTGGACTGGGCGCTGAGGAAATTGACAGTCGCGCCACAACCCGGGCAGGGCGCCTGGTATGACCTTTGGTGCAGGTCGGTAACCAAGATGGGCGGCGTCAGCCGAGGTGGCAACGTGCGGGTCTGTGCGCGCGCCCGGTGCTAGACCAGTTTCTTCAGGAGTTCGGCCTTCTTGGCGTCAAACTCGGCTTGGGTCAGGATACCCTTGGCCTTCAGATCTCCAAGTTTTTCCAGTGTGCCCATCACGTCCTCGGGGCGCACACCTACTGTTGGCGCGGCTGCAGCGACTGCGCCGTGCAGGCCAGCCTGCAGGTTTTGCGCAAGCACCTGCCCTAGGGCCACGCCCGCACCCAGTCCCATGGCGTCACCAGCAATGGAACCACCTCCAGAACCGGCAGATTCGGCAAATTTCGGGATCGCCTGGGCGGTCTGGTACTGCATGAACTTGCCCATGTCGTTGCCCACCATGCCCATACCGATCTTCTGGTCCAGGACCTTCTGCAGATCTTCGGGCAGGGACAGGTTTTGCACGGTCATGCCATCGAGCCTGAGGCCGATACGGGCGAACTCGGGGGCCAGCTGCGTGCTCAGGGCCTGGGCAAATGCCACTTGGTTGGACGCCAGATCCAGGAACGGGATGCCACTGGAGGCAATCGCATTGCTGATGTTCTGCAGCACCAGGCCGCGCAGCTGTCCTTCCAGGTCCGAGACCTCGTAGCGATCGCGGGTTCCCGAGAGTTCGGTGTGGAACAGCTTCGGATCGCTGATCCGGAAACTGTAGTTGCCAAAGGCCCGCAGCCGCACTGCGCCAAAGTCCTTGTCACGGATCGTGATCGGCTGTGGCGTGCCCCACTTCTGGTCCACCTGCTGGCGTGTGCTGAAGAAATAGACGTCGCTCTTGAACGGGGACTCGAACAGCTTGTCCCAGTTCTTCACATAGGTGAGTACCGGGATGGTCTGGGTTGTGAGCTTGTACATCCCGGGCCCAAACACGTCGGCGATCTTGCCTTCGTTGACGAACACCGCCATCTGCGACTCGCGCACCGTGAGCGAAGCCCCGTACTGGATCTCCATGTCGGCCATGGGGAAACGCCAGGCCAGCGTGCCATCACCCTCTTCAGTCCAGGTGATGATGTCAATGAACTGCTTCTTGATGAAGTCCATCAGTCCCATGTCGCACCTCCGCTGGTGTGTCAAAGGACGCCATGATACCCGCGAGGTTGGCGGGCCCCAAGGCCAAGCCCTGAGCGCGATCCGCGGCCTACAATCCCGGTCAACAACATCGACGCCAGCCTGGGTTTGCGGTCTCAGGCGCGTGCAAACCAGGAGACACGCGATGCCCTCGACCACCTCGCCGAGCAGCCAGGAGAAGCGTTCGGAAGACAAGCGTGCGGAGCTGCGTCAGGCCGCCCTCGAGTACCACGAGTTTCCAACACCGGGCAAGGTTGCGGTCGCGGCGGCGACCAAGCAGCTGGTGAACCAGCATGACCTGGCCCTGGCTTATTCACCTGGTGTCGCGGCTCCGTGCGAGGAGATCGTCAAGGACCCGAACAACGCCTTCAAGTACACCAGCCGCGGCAACCTGGTGGCCGTGATCACCAATGGCACGGCAGTGCTGGGGCTGGGCGACATCGGGCCGCTGGCGGCAAAGCCGGTGATGGAGGGCAAGGGCGTGCTCTTCAAGAAGTTTGCCGGCATTGACGTGTTCGATATCGAGATCAACGAAAAGCACGATCTCGACAAGCTGGTGGACATCATTGCTGCGCTGGAGCCTACCTTTGGCGGCATCAACCTGGAAGACATCAAGGCGCCGGATTGTTTCTATGTGGAGCGCAAGCTGCGGGATCGCATGAAGATTCCGGTGTTCCATGACGACCAGCATGGCACAGCGATCGTCGTCGGGGCGGCCTTGCTCAATGGCCTGAAGGTCGTGGGCAAGGACCCGGCCAAGGTCAAGCTGGTGACCTCCGGCGCCGGTGCCGCGGCCCTGGCATGCCTCGGCCTGCTGCTCAAGCTGGGCATAGCGCGCGAGAACATTTTTGTCACCGACCTGGCCGGCGTGGTCTACAAAGGTCGCACCGAGCTGATGGACGAGGACAAGATTCAGTTCGCTCAGGACACCACGGCGCGCACCCTGTCCGAGATCATTGAAGGCGCCGACATCTTTCTGGGCCTGTCGGCGGGCGGTGTGCTCAAGCCTGATATGGTGCGTAAGATGGCGGCCCGGCCGCTGATCCTGGCCCTGGCCAACCCCACGCCGGAGATCCTGCCGGAGGAAGTCAAGGCGGTGCGCGATGACGCCATCATGGCGACCGGCCGCAGCGACTATCCCAACCAGGTCAACAACGTCCTGTGCTTTCCGTACATTTTTCGCGGGGCCCTGGATGCCGGCGCATCCACGATCACTGTGGAAATGGAGATCGCCGCTGTCCACGCCATTGCCGAGCTGGCTCAGGCGGAGCAGAGCGAAGTGGTGGCCGTGGCCTATGCCGGCGAGCAGCTGGCTTTCGGGCCCGAATACCTGATACCCAAGCCCTTTGATCCGCGGTTGATGATGAAGATCGCGCCGGCCGTAGCCAAGGCGGCGGCTGACAGTGGTGTGGCGCTGAGGCCAGTCAAGGACCTGGACGCCTACCGGGAAAAACTGCAGAGCTTTGTCTACGCCTCTGGCACCACCATGAAGCCGATCTTCACCGCTGCCAAGCGGGCGCTGAAGAAGCGCGTGGCCTATTGCGAGGGCGAAGAGGAGCGGGTGTTGCGGGCGGCCCAGGTGGTCGTCGATGAAGGCTTGGCCCGCCCCACTTTTATCGGCAGGCCAGCCGTGATTGCCCGGCGTATTGAAAAGTTCGGCCTGCGCCTGCGTGAAGAACTGGACTACGACATTGTCAATGTCGAGCATGACCACCGTTACCGTGACTTCTGGCAGACCTATCACCGCATGACCGAGCGCCGAGGCATCACGGCCCAGATGGCCAAGATCGAGATGCGCCGCCGGCTGTCGCTGATCGGCTCCATGCTGCTGCACAAGGGCGAGGTCGACGGCATGATCGTGGGCACCTGGGGCAGTACCAACCTGCATCTGCAGTACATCGACCAGGTGATTGGCCGGCGTGCCGGCGTCAACACCTATGCCTGCATGAATGGCCTGCTGTTGCCGGACCGCCAGGTGTTCCTGGTGGACACCCACATCAACTATGACCCCAGCGCAGCCGAACTGGCGGAGATCACCACCATGGCGGCCGAAGAGATGATGCGCTTCGGTATCCGTCCCAAAGCGGCCTTGCTGTCGCACTCGAACTTTGGCAGCAGCGACCAGCCCAGCGCGTTGAAGATGCGTCAGGCGCTGGAACTGGTGCGGGCTCGCGCCCCCTGGCTGGAAGTGGATGGCGAAATGCACGGCGACGTGGCGCTGGACGGCGCCATGCGCGCCAACCTGATGCCCAACAGCACCCTGACCGGTGACGCCAATTTGCTGGTTTTGCCTAACATTGACGCTGCCAACATAGCCTACAACCTGCTCAAGACAGCAGCCGGCGGCAATATTGCCATCGGACCGGTGTTGCTGGGGGCAGCCAAACCGGTGCATATCCTCACGGCCAGCACCACCGTGCGCCGCATTGTAAATATGACGGCTCTGACCGTTGCCGACGCAAATGCCACGCGGTAATACGTTAGCGATAAGCAAGCGCTAACTAAAATTGCTAGAATTGCGCATGGCAATGCCCAAAAAATGGGCAAGGCCTTGCGTTTCTATCGCAAATCAGCGACACTAACAGACTTGAAATTTTCGGGTAAACCCGAGGTTCGTTAAGGGTGTTATATGCCGCGCCTGAGGGCTATGGGAACAGGCTTTAAGTTAGTGCTTACTGGCTTTTTGCTGGCGTCCGCTTCAATCGCCACTTTGGTGCATGCAAACGGTCCGGCAACAACTGACAGTTCGAAAACGGTCACTTTGGCGGAGCTGCCGGAGCAGGGCATACACATGTATCGCCTGATTCACAGCGGTGGTCCATTTGCCTACGAAAAGGATGGGGTGGTGTTCGGCAATCGCGAGCGTCTGTTGCCGGAGCACAAGCGGGGCTATTACCGCGAGTACACGGTCAAGACGCCGGGTTCCCAGAACCGGGGCGTGAAAAGAATTGTGTGCGGTGGTCGCCCTGCGACGCCGGACGCCTGTTACTACTCAAGCGATCACTACGCGAGTTTTCGCCGGATCGTTCCTTGAGTGATTGCTATTTGAGAAAGTGAATCTGGGATGGATATGCCACTGAGAACCGTCAGAACAAATATTGTTCAGTCAATCCGGGCCTTCCGGGTGCAGGACCTGCAGGAGGCCGCACAGGGCCTGGGTCAGCATTTCCTGTATGCCAACCTGGCCAACGCTCAGACAAAGCAGGATGTGCTTGATCTGATCGCCCAGCAGTTTCAGCTTCCTGCCCACGTCGGCAAGAACTTTGATGCCTTGTATGACAGCCTGACCGACCCGTTGCACCGCTCCGGGCCGCAACCAGGTTTTGTCGCCGTGCTCGAGCACATCCCGGCGAACGCCAAGTTCGACAAGGAAGCGCGCGAACAGCTGCTGGACATCTTCCGCGATACGGCGGACTACTGGGGAGACCGGAAGATTCCATTCAGGTGCTTCTATTCTTTTCTGTAGCCCGTTCTGCACACACCAGCCAAGCAGAACGGGCGAACCAGGCAAAGAGCGAGAACGTCGACGGCGTCCTCGTACCAGGTATCGAGTTGTTGACGGAAACCGGCGAGAAGATGCCGACTGACAAGCTCTTGGACGTGTCACCGCTGGCGCTGCGTATGAGCAGCCCCTTCAACGCGGGCTACTGGCTAGCAGCCGCCTGAGCGCCCCGATGGCGGCGTGCGCCCGGTTGCCGCGGCGCGGCGCCCCCACCCCACGGGCGCGCTGAGCCGTTCGCCCGATGCAGGCCGCCCGGGGCTTTTCTCCCAGAACCATCGGCCTGGCATCGGCCGTGGTGACGGTGCTGATCTGGACCTCGTTCATCGTCATCGCCCGGGCCTCGGCCGACCCCGCCCGCGGCGGCTCCCTGACCCCTTTTGACATCGCCTTCTTGCGCATCAGCGGCGCCAGCCTAGTGCTGCTGCCGTGGGGCTGGTGGCTGGTGCGACATGCCCGTACGCAGGCCCTGGTCGCTGGTACGGCAACGCCACCCTCGTCGCTGGCCGGCCTTTCACCGCTGTCCCTGCGCCTGACCGCCACAGTCGGTTTCTTTGGCGGCCTGCTGTATGCGCTGCTGGCCTATTCCGGTTTTGTCTACGCGCCTGCGGTCCACGCCTCGGTGCTGATGCCTGGCAGCCTGCCCTTGTGGACGGCGCTACTGGCGGTGCTTTTGTTGAATGACCGGCTCACGCCCGGGCGCGTCCTGAGCCTGGCGCTGATCGTTGCCGGTGACCTGCTGGTCGGTGGCGCCAGCCTGCTGCGCGCCTTTGATGGCGGCACGGTCTGGCGCGGTGACCTGCTGTTTATATCCGCCGCCTTCTGCTGGTCGGTCTACAGTGTGCTGGCGCGCCGCCATGGCCTGGACGCCGTGCGTGCCACCATAGCCATCACGGCATTCGCCTGTGTCTGCTACGTGCCTGCCTTCCTCGGGCTGGTCGCGCTGGGGCTTCTGCCCAGCCACCTCGGCACCGCACCATTGGCCGAGGTGCTGTTCCAGATGGCGTTCCAGGGCTGGGGTTCGGTGGTGATCTCCGGCATCACCTTTACCCGCATGATCCAGTACTTCGGCCCGGTCCGCTCGACCATGATCACCGCCCTGGTGCCGGGGCTCTCTGCCTTTTGCGCCGTGCTGCTGCTGGATGAGCCCTTGTATTGGAACCTGGCATCAGGCCTGGCGCTGGTGACCCTGGGGATCCTGTTCGGGGTCCGTGCCAGGAGCCGGGGTGCTATCCAACCGGTAGCGGTCCGTGTTGGTCCTGCGAGCCATGAGGGGCGATCATGAGAAGGGCGTGGGATGAACCTGCTGGCCTTTGACAGCAGCACCGAAACCTTGTCGGTGGCGCTGACGCGGCCGCTGGCTGGCAGCGCGCGGCTGTGGGCCTGGCGTGGCATCGGAGGTGCCCAGGCCTCGACCACTCTGCTGCCGCAGATCCTTGCCATGCTGGGCGAAGCCAAGCTGCAGTTGCGCCAGCTCGACGCCATTGCCTTCGGCCAGGGTCCCGGCTCATTCACCGGCTTGCGTACCGCCTGTGCCGTGGCCCAGGGCCTGGGCTTTGGAGCCGGAGTGTCCGTGCTGCCGGTCGACAACTTGTTGGCGGTGGCCGAGGAAGCCCGTTTCCAGCAGGCCGCCGATGACGACGCCTTCGACGTCCAGGCCCTGCTCGACGCCCGAATGGACGAGGTCTACGCCGCCCGTTATTGCTGGACCACCGGCCACTGGCGCTGCGACTCGCCGCACCAGCTGCTGGCGCCGCAGCACGTGGCGGCTGCGCCGCTACGCGCCGGCAACGTGTTTGCCGCCTATGGCGACCGGCTGCCCGGCGCCGGCCACACGACCTGCATCGAGGCCCTGCCCAGCGCCACCGCCATGCTGCGGCTGGCACCCGCGCTGCTTGCCGCCGGCCTGGCCGTGAGCCCGGAGCAAGCCTGGCCGTTATATATTCGAGACAAGGTCGCACAAACAACCGCAGAGCGTGTGGAAAAAATGAAATGAGCGCAGCGCAGAACCGCTTCAAGCAAGCTCGCGCCCTCTCGGAGGGCAGGGAGCTACGCGTAGCGAGCGAGCGTGGGAGCCATATCTAGATGAGCGCAGTTCTCAAGTCGACAGAAGCACGGTTCGAGCCGATGCTGGCAGAGCGTTTGCCGGCGGTGCTGGAGCTGGAGCGCAGTGCCTATCCCCATCCCTGGTCGCATGGCAATTTCGCCGATGCGCTGAAGTCCGGTTACCAGGCGCAGCTGCTGGTGGCGGATGACACCCTGCTGGGCTACTTCGTCGCGATGCAGGGCGTTGATGAAGTGCACCTGCTCAACATCACGGTGGCACCCAGCTGGCAGCGCCAGGGCTGGGGCCGGATCATGCTCGACGCCGTGGCCTTGTGGGCGCGCGCAGTGGCAGCGCAGTGGCTGTGGCTGGAAGTGCGGGTGAGCAACCAGCGCGCCATCGCGGTCTATGGCACCCACGGATATAGACACGTTGGTGAGCGCAAGGGCTACTACCCGGCCGGCGCCGGCCAGTGCGAAGACGCAATCATCATGAGCCTGCGGCTCTGAACTGATGGCTCTGGACCTGGACGCCCGGCAGCGGGCCATGTTGCAGGAAATGGGCCTGGGCGCAAGCCTCCAGGTGCTCCCGGTCGCTTATGTAATAGTAGCTGTACGTGCAATATACATGTGGTCTGCGGCCGATATTTCCAATGAAGAAGGGGCTCCGTCGGCGGGGGCGGGGGGCGCGCCCCCCGCCGCCCCCCAAGCCAAACCCCGGGTCCCCACCCCCCCCGGCCCCCAAGCCGCCCACTTTGCCCCCCCCCGACCCACCGGCACGCC
>JANMKM010000014.1:0-12901 GCA_031372035.1 Rhodoferax sp.
AATCAGCCAGTTTCTGGCGGCGCCGACCCACGGCCGCAGCAACTATTACGGCACGGCCGTGCTGTACGTGGTCGGGCAGGGTGGCCTGGTGCCGTGGGAGGGGCAGGGCGCGCTGCTGGACTCGTTTCCCCTGCCGCAGCAGGCATGGGCGGGCGGGCGCACCACGCTGCCCTACCAATATTCCAATGAGCCGCTGGAGCGCTTCAAGCAGATTGCTGGCAACATGGCGCCTGCCAGTGCCCAGCCATTCATGCTGGGGCGCCGCCTGCACCATACCGACTTCGCCACCGGCAGGCATTCGGAGTTTCCGGACGAGAACCCGGTTTTTGCCGAGCACGTGGGCAAGCTCGGGCCCAAGTTCTACGCGCCCAGCTGCGTGGCCTGCCATGTCAACAACGGCCGCGCCGTGCCGCCGGACGTAGGTGCCACCATCACCCATGCCGTGACCAAGGTGGGCAGCGCCAGCGCAGCGCCGGATGCCAGCCTTGGCAGCTCCCTGCAGCCATTGCGCACTGGCGGCGAGGGCGAGGGCAGCGTGCGCATCAGCAGCTACACCGTCACGGCTGGCACCTATGGCGACGGCACACCCTACACCTTGCGCCGGCCGAACTACAGCTTTACCGGTCCTCAGCCGACCCACTTCTCGGTGCGCAGTACGCCGCCGCTGGTGGGCCTGGGCCTGCTGGAGGCGGTTCCGGAATCGGTGATTGCCGCACTGGCCGATCCCAACGACAGCAATGGCGACGGTATAGCAGGCCGCATGCAGACCGTGGTCGATCCGCAAACCGGCGAGACCCGCATGGGCCGATTTGGCTGGAAGGCGGGCAAGGCGCGCATCAGCCACCAGATCGCCAGCGCGCTCAATGCCGACATGGGTGTCACGACCTCGATCTTTCCGCAACCCGATTGCGGCTCCGCCCAAAGTGGCTGCGGCAGCGCTGGTGTCAAGCTCTCCGACGCCGACCTGGCGAACATGGTGCGCTATGTGTCCCTGCTGGGCGTGGCGGCGCGGCGTGACCTGGGTGACAGCCAGGTCCAGCAAGGTGAGCTGCTGTTCGCCCAGGCTGGATGTGCCGCTTGCCATGTGGCCACCCTGACGACCAGCGCCCACCATCCGTTGGCGGAGCTGCGCAACCAGACGATCCATCCCTATACGGATCTGCTGTTGCACGACATGGGCGCAGGCCTGGCCGACAACCTGCCGGAGGCCAATGCCAGTGGGGCCCAATGGCGCACCGCGCCGTTGTGGAGCATCGGCCTGACGGCGGGCGTGGCCGGTGGTGCACAGGCCTACCTGCACGATGGCCGGGCCCGCGACTTGAGCGAGGCCATCCTGTGGCACGGCGGCGAGGCGCAGGGTGCGCGCGAGGCCTTTCGCAACATGGCGGGCAGTCTGCGCAGCGCCCTGCTGCGCTTCATCGAGTCGCTGTGAAGCCCGGGCGGCGGTCCATGGTTTGACACTGCCGGATGGCGCGCCGATACTTCGGCCACCATGCCAGGCCCAGCCGTTGTGTCTCTGTTGCTGTGGTCCGCCGGACCACCGAAGGCCGCCAGGTGAAGCAGCATCTGGAAAGACGCCACTTCTGGCGCTCGGTGTTCCATTCCCCCGTGCTGTTGCGCCATGACGGGGGCGAGCAGCAGGCGCGTCTGCTGGACCTGTCGCTCAAGGGTGCCCTGCTGCAGGTCGGGCCCTTGTGGCAAGGCGCAATGGCCCAGCCCTGTGAGTTGCAGCTCGATCTGGGGACCGACGTGCAGATCAGCATGCGCGGGGCGATTGCTTTTGTGGATGGCACCCACGTCGGCCTGCGCTGCGACAACATCGACCTGGAGAGCATCATCCACCTGCGCCGACTGCTGGAGCTCAACGCCGGCACCGAGTACTCGCTCGATCGCGACCTGGCCAACCTGCTGGCCTGAGGCACCTGCGCCTGGAGTGGCGCGGTCGTGTTCATTGCTCTCCCGGTCTGTCGGCCGGCGCCGCCCTCAGGGACGGAATGAAGGTCAGCACCGGTTCTGACTTGCCCTTGAGCGGCGATGCTGGTGCCGCTGCCCAGGCAAAGCCCGTCGCCTGTTCCCGGGTTGAGGCCGAGGCCAGCACCGGCACCCCCAGCTCCTTGGTCAGCGATTCGATCCGTGCTGCGGTGTTGACGGCGTCGCCAATGGCGGTGTATTCACGCCGCTCGGGTGGCCCGATGTCGCCGACCACGGCCGGGCCGGTATGCAGTCCGATACCCATGTTGAGCTGCGGCTCCTGGCGCGCGGCGCGCTGCTGGTTGAGCAGGCCCAGGGCCTTGATCATTTCCAGGGCGCTGGCCACCGCCCGTGCGGCATGGTCATCCTGGGCCAGCGGTGCGCCGAAATACGCCATGATGCCGTCGCCGATGAACTTGTCGAGCGTGCCACCGTGGCGGAAGATGACGTCCACCATGCGGGCCAGGTAGTCGTCCAGCAGGGCGGCAACCTGCAGACCGTCCATGTGCTCTGCCAGTGCCGTGAAGCCGCGCAGGTCGGCAAACATCACGGTGATCTGGCGCTGCTGGGCGCGCTGGCTGGTGGCCTCCAGGTCCATCACCACGTCCCGCACGGCGGGTGAGAAATAGCGGCCCATGCGCTCGCGCACCACCTGGTCGCGGGCGGTGTCGCGGATCAGCCGCGTCACCTGGCCGATCAGCACCACGCCGGCCGCGCAGGCCATGGTGAACAGGGCGCAGTAAAAGAACAGGGCCTCCAGCGGGAATTCGATGCGCTGCACCGCGATGACCTGCAGCACCAGCACCAACGGCAGCATGATCAGCAGCAGCTGCCGGTCCAGCGCCAGCAGGGCAAAGCAGCAGATCACCTGCAACAGCATCAGGTGGCCCATGGCGGCACTTTGCGGGTATTGCTGAAACTGCAGGTTGGCATGCCAGCCGGCGCTCCACAGGCCGATGTCGGTGAGCATCAACAGCAGCCAGTTCAGGCGCAACAAAGCCGGTCGCCTTGAGAGCCACAGCAGCGTCAGTGCCACCAGCAGCATCAGGGCGCCACCTGCCAGGGTGATCCAGTGTGGCGCCGAGGGTGTCAGGCCCAGGGCCAGCACAGCCATGCCGACGAACATGTGCAGGCGCACGATGCGGCGAAAGTTCACCGATCTGCGGCGGTGCAGGGCCTGCTCCACCGTCTGCTCCAGCCGGTCTGTCTCCCTGGCATCGTGCATGCTGCGCCTCCCGCAGCCATGATAGCCAGCGCCGCCGGTCTTGGTAAGCCCCGTGGAGTGGCACCGGCGCGTGGGGGCGCGCGTCCCTCTTGCAGCCGGGTGCGGTGCCGGGCAAGCGGGGCGCGCACCTGTGCCGGAGCCGTGCCGCCCAGGATGTTGCGTGCGTCGAGCGAGCCGCGCAGGCTCAGCACCTGGAACACGTCGGCCTCGATCCCGGGGTGGAACTCCTGCAGCACTGCCAGCGGCAATTCGCTCAGATCCGCATTGCGGCCAATGGCCGCCTTGACCGCATGGGCCACGGTTTCATGGGCGTCTCGAAACGGTACCCCCTTGCGTGTGAGGTAGTCGGCCAGATCGGTCGCCGTGGCATAACCGCGCAACGCAGCACGCTCCATGGCTTCGGGCCGGACCCGGATACCGCCCACCATGTCGGCAAAGATGCGCAGGGTGTCCTTGAGTGTGTCCACACTGTCAAACAGCGGCTCCTTGTCTTCCTGGTTGTCCTTGTTGTAGGCCAGCGGCTGGCCCTTCATCAGTGTCACCAGGCCCACCAGATGCCCCAGCACCCGGCCGGTCTTGCCGCGCGCCAGTTCCGGCACGTCCGGATTCTTCTTCTGCGGCATGATGCTCGAGCCGGTGCAGAAGCGGTCCGCCAGGTCGATGAAGCCGAAGCTCTGGCTCATCCACAGCACCAGTTCTTCACTCAGTCGGCTCACATGCACCATGGCCAGCGTGGCAGCGGCGCTGAACTCGATGGCGAAATCCCGGTCGCTGACTGCGTCCAGGCTGTTCTGGCAGACGCCGTCCATGCCCAGGGTTCGGGCCACCCGTTCGCGGTCCAGCGGGTAGCTGGTGCCGGCCAGCGCCGCGGCCCCCAGGGGCAGCAGGTTCACGCGCTTGCGCACGTCGGCCATGCGCTGGGCGTCACGGGCACACATTTCCCCGTAGGCCAGCATGTGGTGACCGAAGCTCACCGGCTGCGCCACCTGCAGGTGGGTGAAGCCCGGCAGGATGACCTCGACATTCTCTTCGGCTACGTTCACCAAGGCGCGCTGCAGCGCGGCCAGCAGGCCCGTGATCAGGTCGATCTCATCGCGCAGCCACAGGCGCACGTCGGTGGCGACCTGGTCGTTGCGGCTGCGGCCGGTGTGCAGCCGCTTGCCGGCGTCACCCACCAGCTGGGTCAGGCGGGCCTCGATGTTGAGGTGTATGTCTTCCAGGTCCAGCTTCCAGGTGAAGCTGCCGGCTTCGATCTCGGCGCTGATGTCAGCCATGCCGCGCGCGATGGCCTGGTGATCGGCGCTGCTGATGATGCCCTGGGCTGCCAGCATCTCGGCGTGCGCCAGGGAGCCGGCAATGTCTTGCCGCCACAGACGCTGGTCGAAGAAAACGCTGGAGGTGTAGCGCTTGACCAGATCGTCCATGGGCTCGGAGAACAGGGCGGACCAGGCCGTGGACTTCTTGTCAAACTGATTCTGTGACATGGGAAAACCGTTCAGGAGCGGCTGGTGCCGCGGTGCAGCCTTGCACGCAAGTGGGGAAGATGAATAATCGCCCATCAACCCTTAGGCCTTGATGGAAGACACGCAAATTTTATCGAGCTTCGGCGAGCCCTCGCAGCCAGCAGCCGCTGTGCCGGTGTTCCGGCCGCTGGTGTTCGATGCCTGCCAGGTCGGGGTGATGCTGCGGGCCGTGCTGTTTGTGGAGGTCGTCCTCGGCATCGGCCTGATGTTCGGTGCGGTCAGCGCCATTGAATGGTTCACCTACCTGACGCTGCTGAGCAGCGGTGTGCTGCCGGCAACCCTGGTCTGGCTGCTGGTGGCCTGTAGCCTGAAGAAGCTGCTGTCACGGGTGCCGACCTGGGCCCAATACCTGGCCGGCGTCGCTCTCGGGGCGCTGGCCGGTCTGTATGCGCTGGCCATGCTGGCCATGCTGGGTTTGCTGGGTCCCACGCCCTGGTTCGCAGGTGCAAGCGCTGGCGCCGCCATTGCGGCGGTGCTGGTGACTGCGCTGGTGTTGCGGGCCCAGGCTCGGGCGCCAGCGGCCACTGCGGCCCGGCTGGCGGAGTTGCAATCGCGCATCCGGCCACACTTTCTGTTCAACACGCTCAACAGCGCAGTTGCCCTGGTGCGGGCCGAGCCGGCCAAGGCCGAGAGCCTGCTGGAGGACCTGAGCGATCTGTTCCGCCATGCCCTGATCGACCACGGCGAATCCGTGACGCTGGAGCAGGAGGTGACGCTGGCGCAGCGCTATCTGGCGATCGAGCAGGTGCGCTTTGGTGAGCGGCTGCAGGTGCACTGGGCGCTGGACCCGACGGCCGGCCAGGCGCGGCTGCCACCCCTGTTGCTGCAGCCCCTGGTGGAAAACGCGGTGCGCCACGGCATCGAGCCCAGCGCCAGTGGTGCCGAGCTGCACATCTCGACCCAGCGCCGTGGTTCACGGGTGGTGATCAAGGTGACCAATACCGTGCCGGCCGGACCGGGGCTGCAGGGTCACGGCCTGGCCCTGCAGAACGTGCGCGACCGCCTGGGTCTGCTGCATGACCTGCAGGGGCAGTTCCGCAGCGTCTACAAGGACGGCCTGTTCCAGGTGCGGATCGAGGTGCCGGCATGAACCGGACGGTGGGGCGCCCATGAGGGTGTTGCTGGTCGACGATGAGCCGCTGGCGCGGCTGCGACTGCGCACGCTGTTGCAGGACTGCCCGGGCGCACGGGTGGAGGGCGAGGCCGCCAACGCCAGCCAGGCGGTCGAATTGCTGCGGCGCCAGCAGTTTGATGTAGCGCTGCTCGATGTCCATATGCCCGGCGCCGATGGCCTGGCGCTGGCGCGCGGCTGGCAAAACCTGCCCGGTGCCCCGGCTGTGGTGTTCGTGACTGCCCATGCCGAGCATGCGGTGCAGGCATTCGAGATCGAGGCCGTGGACTACCTGACCAAGCCGGTGCGGCTGGAGCGGCTGCAGGCGGCGCTGCAGAAAGTGCAGCGGCTGCTCCAATCGGGACAGGACGCACAGCCGTTCACAGCAGCGCCAGCGCTGGTGATCCAGGAGCGTGGCCGCACCGAACGGGTGCCGCTGGAGGCGGTGCTGTACCTCAAGGCCGAGCTCAAGTACCTTACAGTGCGCACGGCCGAGCGCAGTTTCATCTTCGATGGCTCGCTCAGTGAGCTGGAGGAGCGATTTCCGGGCCAGTTCATGCGTATCCACCGCAATGCCCTGATCGCCCGGCATGCAGTGCGCGCGCTGGAGCGGCATTTCGACCCGGAAGAGGGTGAGGGCTGGGCCGTGCGTCTGCACGGTATCGATGAGCTGCTTTCAGTGTCACGGCGCCAGCTGGCGGCGGTACGCGAGGCCATTGCGCTCTGAGTGCTGCTGTCGTACGCCGCCCCGGCAAGGGGTAGGCGTTGTCTGATTCGGCTGGCCGGTGGTAGCGAATGGCGGTAACTGGCGCACACTTGTCCCAAAGGAGCCAATCCATGACCGAACCTGAGCCGGCGTCCACGAACGCGCCAGCAGCGGCCAATGCGAATATGCAGGATCCGACAGAATCGCCTGATGAAAAGCTGCACCTGCACATGCCGGTCGACATCCGCAGCATGGCACTGGTGGTGCTGGCGGCGCTGGCCTGTCTGTTCACCCTGCACTGGGCCGCCGCCGTGTTCGTGCCGCTGGTGGTGGGTCTGATGGTGAGCTACGCGCTGTCGCCGGTGGTGGACTGGCTCGGGAAGTACCGAGTGCCCCGCGCGCTCAGTGCAGCGGTTTTGATCCTGGGCATCCTGGGCTCCGCCGGCGGCACGGTGTACGGGCTCAGTGACGACGCCAGCAAGCTGCTGGAATCGCTGCCGCTGGCCGGACAGAAGCTGCGCGAAACCTTGCGGCCGACCCTGGGCAAACCCGACAGCACGCTGGCTTCGGTGCAGAAGGCAGCCGCCCAGCTGGAACAGGCGGCCGAAGAAACGGCCAAACCTGCGCCGGCCAACCGGGGGGTCCAGCGGGTGCAAATCGAAAAGCCGAGGTTTGATGTCAAGGACTACCTGTGGAGCGGCACCCTGGGCCTGTTGGCGCTGCTGGGGCAGATCGTCACCGTGGCCCTGATCAGCTTCTTCCTGATGGCGTCCGGCGACACCTTCCGGCGCAAGCTGGTCAAGCTGGCCGGACCGACGCTGGCGGCGAAGAAGGTGACGCTGCAGGCACTGAACGAGATCACCAGCCAGATCCAGCGCTACCTGCTGGTGCAGCTGTTCACCAGCGCCCTGGTGGGCGTGGCGACCTGGCTGTGCTTTCTGCTCATCGGCCTGGAACATGCGGCGGTGTGGGGCGTAGCCGCCGGTGTGCTGAACCTGGTGCCCTACCTCGGCAGCGTGGTCATCACGGCGGGCTCGGCGCTGGTGGGCTTCATGCAGTTCGGCACCTTGCAGATGGCGCTGATGGTGGCACTGATCTCGCTAGTGATCAACAGTATCGAGGGCTTCCTGCTGACGCCCTGGCTCACCAGCCGCGCCAGCCGCATGAACCCGGTGGCGATTTTCGTCGGCGTGCTGGCCTGGGGCTGGCTCTGGGGGCCTGCCGGCCTGCTGATCGGCGTGCCGATCCTGATGGTGATCAAGAGCGTCTGCGACCGGGTGGAAGACCTCAAGCCGGTGGGTGAACTGCTGGGCGAGTGAGGTGGCGCCGCGGCCCGTAGCCGCGACTCATTCTTGCGGAAAGCGCTCGCGCCAAAAGGCCGCGAGACGCGGATCTTCGTCGACCCGGCGAACCACTGGCGTCATGCGCGGCGCTACGTCGTAGCAGCGACTTCGCCAGGGACCGAAGCGGGAGACCACCGTGACATACAGATCGAGCACGGAAAGTTGCTCGCCAAGCAGGTACTGCCCTGGCTCCAGTTGACGATCCATGATGCTCCAGCAGAAGGCGATCCGCACGTGTACGGCGTCGGCAACGGATGCCCGGGCGCTTTGCGGCGCGCCGATGCGTGCGACGTCGGGTTTGATCCGGTGCAGGGCGTAGATGGCCGACGAGACATAGACCATCCAGCGAAGAAACTGCCCCCTGCGGGGATCAGTGGGTGTCGGAGCGAGTCCATGCGCGGCGTACACATCAGCGCGACAGATCAGTATCGCGGCGCTCTCTGTCATGATCTCGACATCCGGCAACACCAGCGTTGGAATCTGTCGCATGGGGTTGATCGGCGCGACACGGTCCCTGGCCGTCTCTTCGGCCCAGGTGGTGCCTTCCACCAAGGCATGCGGAACGCTCAGCAAGGTCAGCGCTGCTTCGACAGCGATCGAGCCGCAAGCCCTTGCGCCGTAGAGCGTAAGAACAGTTGCTTCTGCGTGCATGGTGCGTCCCAGGGGGCAATAGTTCGGGTTGCCGTGGTGCGCGGGGCTAAGCGCCGCGAGCGCTGGTGTTTGCGCCCCGGAACCCTCTGCCGGCGGCCCGGCCGAGCCCCACAAAAAGCACGAGCACGAGGCCCTGCGTTGCGCCAAAGGCTGGTGCCGCCGGGCTGGGCGCCAGCATGGCCATGGCGGGAATCTTATGAAACAGCTGCGTCAGCAGAACGAAGGCGTTCAGGTAGAGCGCAGCGACGCTCAGAACCACGAAACCCTGGCGCCAGGAACCTGCCAGGTGTTTCCCATACACCGCCACTGTCGCGCCGAGCAGAACCAGCAGGGACAGCGCCCCGACCATGTGAGACGGCAGCAGCGTGACAAACGGGAAACCGAAGCCAGTGACGCTTGTCAGTACGGTGGTCGTCAGGAAAAGCCGACCCAGCGACGAAACAGAACCCCAGCCATCAGGCCGCCGACCACAACCAGGCCTGCATAGAACACGTCTGCCGCCAGCAGTGACAAGTAACGTTCGCGGCTCATGACCCTACCCGGCGGACTGATGAGTTCGTAATCGGGTGCGTGCAGCCGCTCGATCGTCGGCATGTCGCGCGCGACAAGAGCCCGAGTGCGTTCCACTTCCAGCGCGCGAAAGAAGGCGGCGCCTGGTGTGGCAGCTGGTGCTGGAATCAAAGCATTCACAGGCGTCACGTTTTACCCTCCCAGTTGTCGACGTTGGCGGTCGTTCGCCCTGTCACACCAGAGGGATGCGCTGTCGCAACGCCCGTTTCGGCCAGATACTTGCCGGAGCTGGGGTACTCACAGATTTCCGGCTCCTCGGTTGTGCCAATTGCCAGGTACTTCAAGGTCTGCGAAGGCGTATTGATGATCTGGTGCAGATAGTCACTGCTGACGAGACTGAACTTGTAGAAGCGCTTGATGAAGCCGACCTTGAAGTGGGCAGAAATGCCGAGGAACTATTCGTTCGCCTCCAGCGGTTCGGCTGACCGTGGCACCCATTGTCCGAATCAAGCCGCGCCCAGCGGCAAATAGAGCATGCTGCGGCGTGGTGGTCGGAGAACCGGCCTGCCGCGCCGGGGGCCATTTGGATTGACCTCATGCCTGCCTTTGCTCTGTTGGCCGAAGCGCCGGGTCTTGGTATACGCGTGGTGACACCTCGTGCGGATGGCGTCCGCCGGCTGTATCCCGGACGGATACGATACTTCGTTTATTGCCGAGTTCAGGGCAAGTTCCTTGAAGTTTTCGCGCTGTGGCATTCCGGCTGCGGGCAACCTCCTCCGCTCTGGGACTTGCTGTCAGAGTGCCCGCCAAGCTCGCAGGATCGGGACGGCGGGGCGCTCGGCGCAGCGGCGTAGAGGGGGAGGAGGAGGCTGCAGGCCGACGACGGAGGACAGCCGCGGAGCTGAGTACCCCGTTGGCCTGATCCCGCCTGTGAAGTGGCGCGCTTGCATTCATTCCGGGGACAGGTCAACGATGAGCTGTCAGGCTGCCATACCCGCCCCAGGCCCATCACGCTCCAGCACGGCCATGATCCGCCCGAACCATTCACGGGCCTGTGCCTGCTGCACACCGACGTCCTCCAGATCGCGCACGAACGCCAGGCGCTCAATGCGTTGGCAGACCTCCGGCGGCAGATCCCGCGCCAGGTAGCGCAGGTCCACGCCGGTCAGGGCCTGCAATGCAGCCTCGATCTGCATGAACACGGTGGTCAGGGCTGCGTCGGCAGCGACCGCCACCACGTCCACATCGGAGTACGCGTCCAGGGCGTCGAAGGCGGCGCTGCCGCCCTCCCAGGCGCAGTCCACATCCGGGTTGCGTTCCAGCGTGGCCTGCACGCAGCCAATCAGGGTCGCTCGGTCCAGGGTGGGCATAGGCGCAATGTAGCAGCCGGCTGCTACATTCGAGCCAGATTCGAAAGCGCAGCAGATGAAACTCCTGGTTCTCGGCGGCACGGTGTTTGTGGGTCGGCATGTGGTGCAGGCGGCGCTGGCACGCGGCCATACGCTGACGCTGTTCAACCGTGCTCAGCATGGTGCTGATCTGTTTCCCGGCGTGGAGCGGCTGCGCGGCGACCGTGACGCTGATCTGGCGGCCCTGCGCGGCCGCAGCTTTGACAGCGTGATCGACACCTGTGGCTACCGGCCGCTGCAATTGCAGACCGTGGCTGCTGCGCTGGGTGGTGCAACGCCGTATTACCTCTTCATCTCCAGCATTTCGGTCTACGCCCGGTTTGCGCCGGGTCAGCGCTTTGACGAGGACGCGCCGCTGCTGCAGGGAGATGAGGGCTATGGCGCGCTGAAGGCACGTTCGGAGGAGGCCATCACCGCCGCCATGCCGGGCCAGGTGGCGGTGTTGCGCCCGGGCCTGATCGTCGGGCCGTTTGACCCCACCGGACGCTTTGGCTACTGGCCGGTGCGGGTGGCACGGGGCGGCGAGGTCTTGGCACCCGGCCGTCCGGAGCGCCCGGTGCACTGGATCGACGTGCGCGACCTGGCCGATTGGTGTGTGCACCTGGCCGAGCAGCGCAGCGTGGGGTTTTTCAATGCCGTGGGCCCCGAGTACACCATGGCCGCGCTGCTGCAACGCTGTCGTGCTGTTGCTGGCAGCGACGCCCGTTTCACCTGGATGGCGGACCAGATGCTGCTGGATGCGGGCGTGGCGCCCTGGACCGGGCTGCCACTGTGGATTCCCGAGAGCGATCCGGCCTTTGGCGGCATGCTGCTGGCGGACAACCGGCGGGCCTTGGCGGCGGGTTTGCGTTGCAGAGTGGTTGATGACACCATTGCCGCGGCGTTGCAGTGGGAACGCGACGCCCCGGGCCTGATGGATGCCGAGGCGCCGGCCAAGCGTGCCAGCACGCTGCCACCGCAGCGCGAGGCGGAATTGCTGCAAGGGGCAGCGCCAGACCCCGGCGCGGCCTGAATTTGCAGAGCGAAAACCGGTTGCAAAGCGCATGGAACAAACACGGAGCGATACGAAATGCATAGCCTTGCGGAGCCGGGAGCAGCCGTGAACACGGTCTATACCGCCTTGGGCGCCAGCGCACTGGCCCGACTGATCGCCAGCGGCCAGGCCAGCAGCGTGGACGTGGTGGAAGCCCACATCCTGCGCCTGCAACAGCTGCATGGCCGGCTCAACGCCATGGTGGCGCCGCGCTTCGAAGCCGCGCGCCAGGAGGCGCGTGCTGCCGACGCGTTGCAGCGCAGTGGCGCGCCGCTGCTACCGCTGCACGGCGTGCCCTGCACCATCAAGGACTGCCTGGACCTGGCCGGTTCGCCCTCGACCTATGGCGTGCAGTCGCGCGCGCAGCATGTGGCGCCGCAGGACGAGCAGTACGTGGCCCGGCTGCGTGCCGCCGGCGCGATTGCGCTGGCCAAGAGCAATGTGTCGCAACTGCTGCTGTTCTGCGAGGCCGACAACCCGGTCTACGGCCGCAGCATCAATCCCTGGAACCCGCTGCGCACGCCCGGTGGTTCCAGCGGTGGCGAGGCGGCGCTGATCGCGGCCCAGGCCTCACCGATCGGGCTGGGTACCGACATCGGTGGCAGTGTGCGTGTGCCGGCAGCCTTTTGCGGCATCACCACGCTCAAGCCCACCAGCGGACGCTGCGACGACCAGGGCCGCTTCATGCCCTTTGGCCAGCGCGCCATACCCTGCCAGGTGGGCGTGATGGCGCGTTGCGTTGAGGATGTGGCGCTGGGCACCGAGATCATCAATGGCGGTGCCAACCCGGCGGTGCTGCCGCCACGGCCCTTGGGTGACTGGCGCAGCGTCGCTGTGCACGGCCTGCGCGTGGCCTGGTACACCGACGACGGCAGCTTCACCGTGGCACCGGCGGTGGCGCGTGCCGTGCGTGAGGCCGCGGAGATGCTGCGTGCTGCCGGTGCAACGCTGATTCCCTGGACGCCGCCCGACGTGCCGCAGGCGGTGAACCTGTTCTACGGCATCCTGGGTGGCGACGCGCTGCAGCAGATGCAGCAACGCATGGGGCCGGGCAAGCGCATGCCGCAGATGCAGCAGCTGTTCCTGCTGACCCGGCTGCCGCGGCCCATGGTGCGGCTGCTGATGGCACTGCTGCGGGCTCTGGGGCAGCAACGCCCGGCGGCGAATCTGGAGGCCTTCGGCCGCTACCAGGCGGGGCACTACTGGGAGCTGGTGGAGGCGCAGTTCGATTACCAGCAGCGCTTTGCCGCCGCGCTCGACGCCCTGCCTGGCGGCCCGGCGGACCTGATCCTGTGCCCACCCAGCGCGTTGCCGGCCTACACCCATGGCGCCAGCACCGACCTGTTGACGGCAGGTGGCTATTCCTGCCTGTACAACCTGCTGGGCTACCCGGCCGGCGTGGTGCCGATCACCCGCGTG
>JANMKM010000035.1:0-1616 GCA_031372035.1 Rhodoferax sp.
CATGGTCGGAGGCTCCACGCGCATGCCGCAGGTGCAACAGGCGGTGGCGTCCCTGTTCCGCCGCCAGCCGCTCAACAACCTGAATCCGGACGAAGTGGTGGCCCTGGGCGCGGCGATCCAGGCCAACCAGCTGGCCGGCAACAACACCGCGGGTGACCTGCTGCTGCTCGACGTCATACCCCTGTCGCTCGGCATCGAGACCATGGGTGGCCTGGTCGAACGGATCGTGCCGCGCAACCAGACCATCCCGACCGCGATGGCGCAGGACTTCACCACCTACCAGGACGGACAGACCGCCTTGGCGCTGCATGTGGTGCAGGGCGAACGCGACCTGGTGGCCGACTGCCGCAGTCTGGCGCGCTTCGAGCTGCGCGGCATTCCGCCCATGGTGGCCGGCGCCGCGCGTATCCGGGTTACCTTCACGGTGGATGCGGACGGGCTGCTCAACGTGGCGGCGCGCGAGCAGGTCAGCGGGGTCGAAGCCAATATCGACGTCAAGCCCAGTTATGGACTGAGCGACGCTGAAATAGCGCGCATGCTGCAGGAGAGTTTTTCCACCGCGCAGGCCGATATGGCAGCGCGTGCGATTGCCGAGGCGCGGCTGGACGCCGACCGCCTGCTGCTCGCCACCCGGAGCGCGCTGGACGCGGATGGTGCTTTGCTCGACGAGACTGAAAGGGACCAGATCCATGCACTGATGGAGCACCTGGAGTCGGTACGCATGCTGGACGACCCCGCCACCGTGGAAGCCGCCACCAAGGCGCTGGCGGATGGCACGCAGGTATTCGCGGCGATGCGCATGAACCGCGGCATCCAGCAGGCGCTGGCGGGCAGGAACATAGAGACCGTCTGAGAACAAGCCATGCCCACCATCAAGATACTGCCGCACGCCGAATATTGCCCGCAGGGCACGGAAGTGTCCGCCCCGGCCGGTACCTCGATCTGCGAGGCCTTGCTGGACAACCATATCGCCATCGAACATGCCTGCGACATGAGTTGCGCCTGCACCACCTGCCACGTGATCGTGCGCGAGGGTTTTGCCTCGCTCAACGAACTCGACGAAAACGAAGAAGACCTGCTGGACCGGGCCTGGGGCCTGGAGCCCAACTCGCGCCTGAGTTGCCAGGCCATTCTGGCGCAGGACAATCTGGTGGTGGAAATACCGCGCTACTCGATCAACCACGCCAAGGAAGTTCACTAAACTCGAGCGCATGCGCCAAATCTTTCTGGACACCGAAACCACCGGCCTGTACGCTGACAACGGCGACCGCATCATCGAGATCGGCTGCGTCGAACTGCTCAACCGCAAGCCCACCGGCAACCGCAAGCACTTCTATCTCAACCCGGGTCGCGACAGCCACGAGGAAGCCCTGAGGGTACACGGCATCACGAGTGAGTTTCTGCGCGACAAGCCGGCCTTCGGCGCGGTCGTGGACGAACTGCTGGAGTACTTGTCGGGCGCCGAGGTGATCATGCACAACGCCGGCTTCGACGTCGCGTTCCTGAACCAGGAGCTGGCGCTGCTGGGCCGCCCGCAGATCCACCAATTCGTCGCCAGCGTCACCGACGCGCTGGCCATGGCCAAGGAGCTCTACCCCGGCAAACGCAATTCGCTC
>JANMKM010000195.1:0-3945 GCA_031372035.1 Rhodoferax sp.
CCCCGGCGGCCGCCACTTCCCCAATTGGGGGGGGGCATGCCCCCCACGCCTCTTGACGGAGGCCCCAGGCTCCGGCCCGGGATCTTCGGGCGTCTCGCCCAGTGCTCAGCGCCAGTGACGGCCGCCGTGCCAGCCACTGGAGTAGCCGAAATTGAGGCTGACGCCCACGGGTGCGTAATAGGGGCGGGCATAGTAGGCTGGATACACCACAGCCGGTGCAATGGTGGTGTAGATCGGCTGGGCTTCCATGGCCGCAACCACAGAGGGCTGCACGTAGGTCGTGCGGGCGTAGCTGGCAGGTGCGGCCGTTACAGCACCCACGGGTGTAACTTGCAACTGTACCGATGGTCCTGGGTCATTGGGCATCTGGACGCTGTACTGCTTGCCCGCATATTCGTACACCACGTTGTAGCCGACAGTGCGGTTTTCATAGGACGTCTGCGTGCTGCACTGCTGCACGTTCTGGACCTGGCCTTGGCCCTCGATCCTGTCGCCAACAATGGCCCCACCCATCAAGCCGAGCATGGTGGCCGCTGCCCGCCCACCACCCTGTCCTACCGCGTTGCCCATGGCTCCGCCAGCGAGTGCACCCATGATGGCGCCTGCCCCCGATTTATGGCCCGGTGCCATCACGGCTTCATTGGTGCAGATCCTCTGGGGCACGCCGACTTGCTGCACAACCGGCGTTGAAGAAATCACGCGCCCAAGCTCCTGGGCCTGGCCCGCAGCGGCAACCGTGACAAGCAAACCCAACACAGACCAGTTCTTCATGGCAGACCCCTTTCATTGACAAGGTACCAGGCCCGAGTGTAATTTGGCTGCCGGAAATCTGTGGTGAATGCAGCGTAAAGCTTCGGTAACACTTTCGCTCCGCGCACTGTTTCCGGTCTTTAGCAGACCGGCCCGATGTCAGGACTTCGGCAACCCGGCGAAGACCTCGCGGGCCGCCTGTACCGTCGCTGCAATATCGGCATCGGAATGGGCGGAGCTGACAAATCCGGCCTCATACAGCGCCGGTGCGAAGTAGTGTCCGCGCTCCAGCATGCCATGGAAGAATTGGTTGAATAATGAGCCGTTGGTCGTGAGCACCTGGGCGTAGTTCTGGGGCAGTCGCTCCAGCAGGAAGAATCCGAACATGCCGCCCTCGGCATCGGCGCAAAAGGGTACGCCGGTTTCGGCTGCTGCGGCGCACAGGCCATCGGTCAGCAACCGGGTCTTGCGTCCCAGGTCCTCAAAGAACCCGGGCCTGCTGATTTCGCGCAAAGTGGCCAGGCCACAAGCCGTTGCGACCGGATTGCCGGAGAGCGTGCCGGCCTGGTACACCGGCCCGAGTGGCGCCAGCAACTGCATGTTCTGGCGCCTGCCGCCGAAGGCGGCCAAAGGCATCCCGCCTCCGATGACCTTGCCCAGAATGGTGATGTCCGGCGCAAAACCCGGCAGGGCCCGGGCGTAGATCGCCTGCGCGCCGCCCAGTGCAACCCTGCAGCCCGTCATGACCTCATCCAGGACCAGCAGCGTGCCATGCGCCGTGCACAGTTCGCGACAGCGCTGCATGAATGGCAGTGAGGCGCGGACAAAATTCATGTTGCCGGCGATGGGTTCCATCACGACGCAGGCCAGGTGGCTACCGTGCAGGGCAAAGGCTTGCTCCAGCTGGTCCACGTTGTTGAATTCAAGCACCAGTGTGTCTTTCACGACATCAGGCGGGACGCCGGCACTGGTCGGGTTGCCAAAGGTGGCCAGGCCGGACCCGGCCTTGACCAGCAAGGCATCCGCGTGGCCGTGGTAGCAGCCCTCAAATTTGATCAACATGTTGCGTCCGGTCGCACCGCGTGCCAGGCGTATGGCGCTCATCGCGGCTTCTGTGCCGGAGCTGACCAGTCGCACCATTTCCATGGACGGCATCAGTGCCAGGATCTGCTCAGCCAGTTCAACTTCCCGTAGGGTCGGGGCACCGAAGGAGAGCCCGTCTCTGGCAGCGTCCAGGACCGCCTGGGTCACTGCCGGGTGGGCATGTCCCAGGATCATGGGGCCCCAGGAACCGATGTAGTCGGTATAGCGCTGACCGTTCGCGTCCCAGATGCCGGACCCCTCCCCGCGCTGGATGAATCGGGGCGAGCCTCCAACCGCGCGAAAGGCCCGTACCGGAGAGTTCACGCCCCCTGGAATGACACGCGCCGCACGTGCAAACAAGAGTTGGTTCTGGTCAGTGCTTGGTGTCATGCAAAGGCATTTCAAAGGAGGAATGTGGGCGCTCAATAGGATCGGCGTCGGCTACCAGTACAGCCTCATCGGAGTCCGGCTGGGCCCAGAACAGCCGGTCCGGCACGATGGTTCCCATGCCGGGCCGGAAACCGCCGTCCAGGCAGCGGTCCAGGTAACCCAATGCCTCCGAGACTGCGTCGGGAAGATCGCTACCGCCAGCCAGCAGTGCAGCCAGCGCCGCGGAAAGCGTCTCGCCGGCCCCGGAGAAGACGGCTTCAAAACGCTCGAATTTTTCGCTGCACAGCACCGCCTGGGGTGAAGCCAATACGTTGTCGAGGAATTGGTCGGGCAGGGCGATCCCCGTAACCAAGGTGTAAGGGACACCCAACTCATGTGCGGCGCGGGCAATGTCCCGCGCATTCGGCCCTTTTTCCGCATTCCAGTCGGGCAACAGCCAGCGCCTCAGGGTGCTGTGGTTTCCCACCAACACCGTCGTCTGCGGCAGTATCAGATCTCTGAATGCGTCAAGGTACAGATCGATCTGTACCTCGTTCCACCAGGACAGGTTTGGCATGTAGGCCACCAGCGGCAGGTCCGGGTAATCGGTCGCAATCTCGGCAATCACCGCAAGGTTCTCCGGCGACCCAGCAAAGCCAACCTTGATGACCTGAACCGACACATCTTCCAGAATCGTGCGTGCCTGTTCGCTAACAGCTTCGGAATCGAACGCGAAGTGGTCAAAGATCTCTGCAGTATCACGCGCGTACGCGCCAGTTACGACGGCCAGCGCGTGTGCTCCAACAGAAGCCACGGCATTGACGTCGCAAGCCAGGCCTGCGGCGCCGCTGGCGTCGTTGGCGTTGAAGACCAGCACACAGGCAGGACGCAGCGAATCGTCATCATCGGTCGGGCCGGGGGTGCGGGTGGGTGCGGACATGGAAACGACTCAATGCGCCACGGCAAAGGCCGTCAGGCAAAATAGCGCCGGTTACGGCGGGTCACGCCTAATTTGATAGCGCCGCCTCTATACAATGTTTGCATTCTATGTGAAGGCACTTTAAGCTGTGAGCGATTCTAAAACTTGGATGTGTCTGATCTGCGGTTGGATCTACGACGAGGCCGCCGGTGCACCCGAACATGGTCTGGCAGCGGGGACAGCATGGGCTGCTGTGCCCATGAACTGGACGTGCCCCGAATGTGGGGCACGCAAGGAAGATTTTGAAATGGTCCAGATCTGACGATGCTGGATTGATTCACGGGTCCAGCCGCATCGTTCTATTTTGTATGGGAGCATCGCCTTGTGAACACGTCCGGAGCGGCATTCAGAGTCCTGGTGATTGACGACAGCAATACGATACGGCGCAGTGCCGAGATTTTCCTGAAGCAGGGTGGCCACGAAGTGATGCTGGCTGAAGATGGCTTCGATGCCCTGGCCAAGGTCAATGACTACCAACCGCACCTCATCTTTTGCGACATCCTGATGCCCCGGCTTGATGGCTACCAGACCTGCGCCATCATCAAGCGCAACGCGCGATTTCCTGGAGTCCCGATCGTCATGCTTTCTTCCAAGGATGGTGTCTTCGACAAGGCGCGCGGCCGCATGGTGGGTGCGCAGGACTACCTGACAAAGCCCTTTACCAAGGACCAGCTCCTGCAAGCTGTCGGACAGTTGGGAATCGCATTGCAAGGAGAAACCTGATGCCGATCCAGAGAGTGTTGATCGTCGATGACTCCAAGACC
>JANMKM010000317.1:0-25093 GCA_031372035.1 Rhodoferax sp.
AAGCTGTAGTCGGCGCCGCCGTCGGTGAGCTGCACGATGGCATCGACCACGTTCGGCAGCTCTTTCGGGTTGATGAAGTGCGTCATGCCGAACTGGCGCGCAATCTCCTGCCGTGCCGGGTTGATGTCCACGCCGATGATCTTTCCCGCGCCCACCATCTTCGCGCCCTGGATCACGTTCAACCCGATGCCGCCCAGGCCGAACACCACTACGTTGGCGCCGGCCTCCACCTTGGCGGTGAACAGCACCGCGCCAATGCCGGTGGTGACGCCGCAGCCGATGTAGCAGACCTTGTCGAAAGGTGCGTCGCTGCGGATCTTCGCCAGCGCGATCTCCGGCACCACGGTGTAGTTGCTGAAGGTGGAACAGCCCATGTAGTGCAGGATCGGCTTGCCGTCCAGGCTGAACCGGCTGGATGCGTCGGGCATCAGCCCCTGGCCCTGGGTGCCGCGGATCAGCTGGCACAGGTTGGTCTTGCGTGACAGGCAGAACTTGCACTGCCGGCATTCCGGTGTGTACAGCGGGATCACGTGGTCGCCAGGTTTGAGGCTGGTGACGCCAGGCCCCACTTCCTGCACGATGCCGGCACCTTCATGCCCCAGGATGGCCGGGAACAGGCCTTCGGGGTCGGCGCCGGAGAGGGTGTAGTAGTCGGTGTGGCAGATGCCGGTGGCCTTGATTTCCACCAGCACCTCGCCAGCGCGTGGGCCTTCCAGGTCCACGGTCTCGATGCTCAATGGAGCGCCTGCTTTCCAGGCTATGGCAGCGCGGGTTTTCATGGTGGCGGGTGCGGTGATATGGAGGAGCGGCCACTATAGCCCGCCGGCAACGTCCTCGGGCCAGCCTTGCTGCCCCCCCACCAAGGTCACGCCGCCCGTCTGCCGTTGGCAGTGACCTCAGGTCGGGCGGCTCAGCTGGTGCGACGGTGCCCGTACCACGATACCAGACCCAGAGCCAGCAACCCCAGCCCGATCAAACCCACGGTGCCGGACTCGGACAGCAAGGCGATCGAGTCGCCGTTGAAAGTGCCGCTGCCGGTGGCAAACAAGGGGGAATTGGTCGGAAACGAGGTGAAGGTGTTGGTGAAGGAAAAGTCGGCCCCATCGGCCATGCTGTTGGTGTTCAGGTAGGCTGCGGCCAAGCCGCCTGCTACGTCCCACAGGCCTTTGCCTTGCAGGAAGCCAACGGCAAAATTGTTGGTACCGGTCAGGCTGATGCCGTTGATTTCGTGGCCCGTCAGTTCCATCCAGAGCACCCCGTCGGTGGCGTTGGCCAGGGTCAACCCCAGCGGATTGAAGGCCGGTGCATCCGGCGTGTGGTCCAGGTAGATCTGCACGCTGCCGCCGCCATAGAAATTCTGGGTGCCGGTAGGGTCGGCGGGCGTGGGGACTGCGTTGCCGCCCACCGGAAAATATCCGGTAACACGGGCCGTCAGTTCGCAGCCTGGGCAGAACGCACCCACGCCCGTCCCATTGATCGAGGTGATAACCGCCAGGTCCGTCACCTCGCCAGTGAGCGGATTAATGCTCTGCAGGATCGTGGCCGTGATGCCGCCGAAGTCCAGCGGGTTGTCGGGGTCCCACATGACGCCTGCCACGTTGATGAGACCAGCCTGCGCCGAGGCAGCCATGGCCCCCGCGATGGCTGCACTGGAAAGCAGTTGTTTGAGGGACTTCATAGTGAGACTCCGGCATGTTGACGACACTGGGCCTGCTGTACAGTGTCATGATCTCGCTGGAAGTACCTGCCCGTCTATGCGGTGGTTAACACTGGCGCAACAACATGTTTCGCAATTGGGTTCGGCAGCGCACGGACAACCGCCCGCCTTGCCCGCATATTCGCCCGCGCGCTGCGCTCAGCGATTGCCGATGCGCCAGTCCGTCAGTGAGACGGCCAGCCTCAGTCCACCGTGGCGCCCGTCGCCTTGACCACCTTCTCGTACTTGGCCAACTCGCTTTCCATGAAGCTGCCAAAGTCGCGCGGCGTTGTCGGCACCGGTTCCGCCATCAGGTTGGCAAAGCGGGTTTTCGTCTCGGGCGCGTTCAATGCCGCCACAAAGGCCTGGTTCAATCTGGTGATGGTTTCGCGCGACGTGCCCAACGGCGCCACCAGGCCCCACCAGGTGTCGATGGCAAAGCCCTTGAGTGTGTCGGCAATCGGTGGTGTGTCGGGCAGGGCCGGTGAGCGCGCCAGGGTGGTGACGGCCAAAGCCTTGAGCTTGCCGGAGCGGATGTTGGGTGCGGCCGTGGCCAGGTTGTCGAAGTTGAAATCCACCTGGCCGCCGAGCAGCGCCAGTTGCGCCGGGTTGCCGCCGTTGTAGGGGATGTGCACCGCAAAGATGCCGGCCTGGGCCTTGAACATTTCACCCGCGAGGTGCCCGGCACTGCCATTGCCGCCGCTGCCATAGTTCAGGCGCCCGGGGTTTGCCTTGCCGTAGGCGATCAGGTCCGTCACGCTGGCGATGTTCAGGCGCTGCGAGGTCTCGGCGCTCATCACCAGCACATTGGGCACCCGCAGGATCTGCGTGATCGGCACGAAGTCGCTGGCGGCGTTGTACGGAATCTTGCTGTACAGCCAGGGGTTGACGGCATGGGTTGCGGTGGCGGCAATGCCGATGGTGTAGCCGTCGGGCGCAGCCTTGGCCACAGCGTCGGCACCGATGTTGCCGCCGGCACCGGGCCGGTTCTCGATGATCACCGGGCCCAACGTGTCCTTCACCCGTTCGGCCAGCACCCGGGCCGTCACGTCGATGGGGCCGCCAGCCGTATAGGGCACGATGATGCGGATGGGGCGGCCGGCGGCACCAGGGGTCTGCGCCTGTGCGGCTGGCGCCAGGGCCAGCGCGATGGTAGATGCCAGGGGCAGGAGGAGTAGGGGTCTGCGTTTCATGCCCTGCATTGTGCACAATCACTTACAAGGCTTCACACAGCTGTTGTCGCCGTCGCCTGTGGGCGAAGCGTTGCTTTCGGCATGGAGTTTTCTCCATCGAACATTCAACCCAGGAGTTCCCCATGAAACTGCAAACCCTCATCGCTGTCGTTATCCTCGCTGCCGCGGGCAGCGCCTTTGCCCAGACGCCCGTTGCTGCGCCCAAGGACCCGGCCGCCACGCCGAAACTCGACCAGCGCCAGGCGAATCAACAAAAGCGCATCGAGCAGGGCGTGGCCTCCGGTGCGTTGACACCGAAGGAAACCGTCAAGCTGGAAAAGCGCGAAGGCAAGCTCGAAGCCGACAAGCTCAGCGCCAAGGCCGACGGCACCGTGACCACGGCTGAGCGGCGCAAGCTGCGGCGTGAAGCCAAGCGGGCCAGCCACCGCATTGCGAAGCAGAAGCACGACGCTCAGGTGGTGACACCAGCCAAGTGAGCAGCACGCCACCTACAACGCCTGGATCCGTATGGTGCGGGCCGACTACGGCGGCGTCGGCCGCCCGTACACCGAGAATGGCAAGCTGATCGACATGTATGACGACCAGCAGGTGCAGGTGGCGGAGAACGATCCCGGGCAGGCCTTTGAAGCTGGCTGGGGCCCGCAAGGCGCCGTCTGCGTACGCCATGTGCGGGTGGCGCGCAACGCCACCCTCTCTAGCCTGGAGGCGGCGCACCCGGCCCTGCGCGGGCGCATTGGCGAGGTCTGCACGGAGGCCTTTGCACGTGCCCATGGCGCCCTGATTTTCAATCGCTCAGACCCTGCAGGAGCGCCACCAGTAGGCGTGGAGCGCTCCTGAACTTGTAGCGTATCGGGCGTGGGGTGCAGGCCGACGACGGCCGAGTTTCAAGCCGGCGCCGGGCCGCGCAGGCTGCTCACTTCCTCAAACCGGCCCAGCCGGCATTGGGTGTTGCCTGGCTGGAGGTGCGTCATGGAAGGCATCACCAGCACCGTGTTGTCATAGGCCGAACGCCAGACATGGTCGCCGTCTTGCGCAATCGGAGTGCCGGCCAGCGGCACCACGCCCAGGCCCACCATCGGAACCAGGAAATGGAAGTCGGCCGAGCGCACCACGAGTGCCTCCGTGACCCGCACCACCCGTTGCTGCGCTGGCGCTGGCAGCGGCAGGCGTAGCGCCACCCAGGCCGCGTCGGCCACACCCGTCAGCCCCAGAAAACGCAGCAAGGTGTCGATGGCCACCGCTTCGGCCGCGCGCTCCCAGTGCTGGCCGCATTCGATCAGCAGTGCACGCTTCGGACTGGCAGGGTCGCCAAAGCCGCCGCGCTCCACCATGCGCAGGCCGGACGCGTGCCCGGTGTCGAGCAGCACGTCACCCGGCACGCCCAGTTCGCAGGCATAAAGTGCGTTCTTGTCGGCCTGGCCGCAGACCATCAGCGGCCGGCACGGCTCGCTCATGGAGTGGATGTCCAGCAGCAGGTCGGCCGCGTCCACAAAAGGCTGCAGCTGGCGCGCGCGGCGCAGCTCCACCGAGTCGCGCGCTCCGAACAGCACCTCGTCGGCCCAGACCCGGTTCAGGTCTTCGTCAACCAGGCGCGAGGCGTTGGGCTCAAGCGGGTCAAAGCGGGCATAGGCCTCCACATTGGCAAAAGCCAGGATCAGCCGGCCGCGCAGCGGCTGCAGCGCTTGCCCGAACAAATACTGCAGTGCCAGCGCGCCGCAGATCTCGTTGCCGTGGGTCAGCGCCTGCACCATTACGGTGGGGCCGCTGCGGCCCGAGTCGAACACATGCACATAGTCCACACCGGTGTTTCCGTGCTGCCAGGGGCGAATGTCGGGTGGCTGCAGTTCTATGGGGGGCAGGGCGGGCGTACGCATGTGGGCCGAAGTATCGCGCAGAGCCAGCCACCGGCGTTCCAACAGCCGTGCCACAACCTGCTTCTGGGGTACAGAACCGGTAGAAAGGCTCATGGATAAAGCACGGAGCGCTCCTTAAGCAATAGCACTTGACCAGCCCCGGTAGCCCACTGATACTGGCATCGCTGCCATGGATGGCCATGGCCCGTTGATTACCAGCCTGCAACGTGACCACGCCCCTGTACCTGACCGCACCCCTGCCTGACCTGGCGGCCTGGAGCCGCTACTTCCGCGAGGCCGAAATCCCCGTACTGGCAGCCACGGCCGACGCGCTGGAAGACCTGCGTGCCCGGGAGGATGACGTCGACGCCGGCATGATCGGCCGGGTGATCGAGTCCGACCCGCTGATGACGCTCAAGCTCATGGCTCATGTGGCGAAGCAGCGCCGCCCCGGCAGCGACACCGAAACCGAGACCGTTGTCAGCTCCTTGGTGCTGATGGGCGTCTCGCCATTCTTTCGCAACTTCGGATCGCAGCCCACCGTGGAGCAACGCCTGCAGGAGCTGCCGCTGGCGCTGCATGGCCTGCGCGAGTTGCTGCAGCGTTCAGAGCGGGCGGGACGCTTTGCCCTGGGCTTTGCCATTCACCGCAACGACCCGGACTCCGAGGTGATCCAGCTCGCGGCCTGGATGCACGACTTTGCCGAGATGCTGATGTGGTGCCACGCGCCTACGCTGGAGCTGAAAATCCGCCAGGCGCAATTGGCCGACCCCACGCTGCGCACCGCCGACATCCAGCGCAGTGTGCTCAACATCGATCTGGAGGAACTGCGCCAGCTGTTGATGCAGCACTGGCGACTGCCAGAGCTGCTGGTGCGCATCAGCGACGGCCGGCATGCCGAGCACGCCATGGTGCAGAACGTGGTGCTGGCCGTGCGCCTGGCCCGCCACACCGCGCACGGCTGGGACAACGCCGCCCTGCCGGACGACGTGGAGGCCATTGCCCGCATGCTCAATACCTCACCGCGGGTTGCGCTGGCCTACCTGCACAAGATCGAACACTCGGCGCCCTGACCCCTGGGGCAAGAACCAGCGCCAGCATTCACGGCGCTTCTGGTCCGCCAGGCAACGGAGCGCTACAGCGCCTGGCAGCAAAAGGCTTCAGTACGGTACGGAAATGCCAGCTCCGCGCGGCCACGCAGTGCCGGGTGGGTGTCGATCAGGTCTTGCAACTGCCGCGCCACGCCAGCCTTCTGGTCTGCAGGCAGCGCTGCGATGAAGCTGACCGAAAGAAAGCGGTCCAGGATGACCTCTTGCAGCGTGCCCACGTGCTGGTGCGGCAGCGCCGTGAGTTGCAGCGCGGAGAAAGGGGCAGCAGCGAAAGCGTGGCGCCAGTCACCCTTGTAGTAGCGCGGCGCATCGCCTTCGAACGGGGTGATGATGCGGGTGATCTCGGCCACCCAGTCCACGGACTCGTCGCGCACATTCCACACCAGGCCCAGCCTGCCGCCGGGCCGCAGCACACGGTGCATCTCGGCCAACGACTCGGCGCTGGCAAACCAGTGGAAAGCCTGGGCACACACCAGCGCGTCGGCACTGGCAGCTGGCAGCGGCATGGCTTGTGCCGTGCCCGCCAGCGCCGCTACAGCCGGCAGGCCGCGTTGCAGCTCGGCGCGCATCGCCTCCACTGGCTCCAGTGCCAGCACCTGGGAGCCGGTCTGCAGCAGCAGCCGGGTGAACTTGCCGGTGCCGGCGCCCACGTCCACCACCGTCTTGCGGTGCGCCAGGCCCAGCGCCGAACCCAGCCAGGGCAGCAACTCTGCCGGGTATTCGGGTCGGCCCTTGGCATAGGTGCCGGCGGCCAGGGTGTAGCCCTGCTGGGCGGCGTTGTGCAAGGGGTTCATGGCGTTTTCCTCGGGCCCGATTGGGGCAGAGTACGGGGGGCGCTGCGCCTGGCTAGCGCTTGCTGAAGGACAGCGTCACCTCGCCCAGGCGCACGCCAAACTTGCTCATGGCGGCCTTGTTCAGCATCACGCGGTCGTTCACCAAATACATCCAGTCGTCGAACTGCACCTCGTACACCTTGCCGTCCACCGGCAGGCTCAGGGTGTAGGTCCAGTGGAAGGCGTTGCCGCGGGACTCGCCCTGTGCAGTGCCAACCACGTCGTCGGCGCGGCCACTGTAGCGGCCGTCTGCGATACGCGTGAGGCGCCAGACGCGCTTTTGCTTCGTACCATCGGAATAGCTGAAGTCCTCGTCCAGCACGCCCTCGTCACCGGCCCAGCTGCAGCGCATGACCACGGTGAAGCGCTTCACCACCGTGCCGGAGCGGTCCGTGAACACGCCATAGGCGTCGAGCGTGCCGTTGAAGTACTGGCGCAGGTCCAGCACCGGCTGCTCGCTGGCATAGGCGTCAATCTGCTGCGAGGCGCAGCCACCCAGCAGCAGGGCACAGGCACCGGCAGCGCCGGCCAGAAGAATGCGTCGTTGCATGGCGGACCTCAGGTTGGGCCGCAGTGTAGGGGCAGCCCTGCCTTCGGTGTTGACCGGTGCGGGCATGGGCCAGCCAGCGTGGCGGGAATTGGCCCGGCGGCGGCGCTGCGCCGCCAGATAGGTTAGGGCAAACCGCTATCGCGCCGCCGGGCAGCCAGGGCCACACCCAGGCTCTCTCCTTTCCACTGCCGCCGGGCGCGGCTGCGCACCATGTTTCTCAAGTCTGCCGATGCTATCCCCGGCGCCAAGCTGGTGGTGGCCGAGGGCGCAGGCCACGTGCCCACCGTTACCCGGCCGGACTGGGTGGCGCAGCAGATCAATGCGTTCTTTGGTCCGGGCTGAGCAGCACCACGGGCCGCGGGTGTTCAGGGCGCCGTGGGCGCAATGCTGTTGGCCTGGTGCCGGCTGTCTTTCCACAGCAGGCGCGGCTTGGTGTGGCTGGCGGCAAAGTCCGGGCAGCGCTCGTCGCCCTGGCCGGTCAGGCCGGCGATGCCGTTGAAGGGCTCGCACAGCACCTTGCCCCGGGTGTCGACCACCACAGCCGGCCCATCATTGCCCTCGGCCGGAAGCAGGAACACGGTGCGGCCCTTGTACTGCGTCTGCCAGACCGAGCGCGGCGGGTTGGTCAGCGGCGAACGCATGAACCTGGATATCTGCGCCGCGATGGCTGGCGCAATCGCCGGTCGCTGCGCCGCTGCCTCACCAGCAGCGGCGCCGGTTGCGGGTTCGGCGGCGACCTGCGCCTGTGCCAGCGCCGCCGCCAGAGGCAGGCAGCAGAGCACGGTCAACAGTGACTTGCGAGCGGTGGTGCAGTGCATGGACGTGAAGAAGGCAGACAGCATGGCGCAGTTTAGCGAAATCGTGCTGCCTCAGGATTGTTTGTTGAATCCCACAGTTACCGCTCCCGCAGACTCTCGTGCCTGGCCTGTCGCACGGGGTCCAACAGGAAGTCAATCACCTTGCGCCGACCGGTTTTGATCTCCGCAGTAAGGCTCATCCCGGGCGACAGCCGGACTGCTTTCTGGTCGACCTGCATGTGGGTGGCATCCAGAATCAGCGTTGCCTGAAAGAGCGCACCGCGCTTTTCGTTCACCACTGCGTCGGCGCCGACGATGCTGACTCTCGCGGGAACCGTTCCATAGCGTGTGTATGGAAAGGTCTCCATCTTGACGGCGACCTCCTGGCCAGGGTTCACAAAGCCGATGTCCTTGTTCTCCAATGTGACCTCGGCAGCCACCAGCGCATCTTCCGGCACGACCACCATCAGCACCTGTGCCTCGGTCACCACACCGCCCTTTGTATGCACCGCGAGTTGCTGCACCACGCCGTCCACAGGTGCGAGCAGCGTGGTTCTGCGTTCTCGCTGGGTGGCCTTGATCTGCTCCTGCAATGCCTGTTGCCAGAGCAGGTGCGCCTGGGTCTCGCGCTCACGCAGTGTGCGCGCTGTCTCTGCCAGAAATGCCTTGCGCGCGCTTTGGCTCTCTTCCAGGGCGGCACGCGCTTCCGCGAGCCGCGCCTTCTGCGTTGCAAGATCGCGTTCCAGTTCCACACGCTCGCGGGTCCGGTCCTGGGTTGCGTGCGATGACATGTAGCCTTGGTCCACCAGGCGCAGGAAGTCGCGTTCGCGGTCCAGAGCCATCGGAACCGTCGTCTGCAACTTCGCGATCACTTCGAACGCGGTCGCCACCTCGGCCTGGCGTCGCGCTATTTCGGCGCCGTGCCGCGCAATCTTGGCGAGCACATCGCCCCATTCGGCGTGCAGCTGCGCCTGTGCCGTTGCGGTGTCGTCGGGGCTCCAGTCCGAAGGCGTTGCCGCCATACTGACGGTGGTCGTTCGGGCCGATTCAGACGGGTCCGTACGCAAACGTGTCAAGGCCTGTTGCAGGGCGACAGCCCGCATGCGTTCCGAAGCCATGGCCTTGAGTTGTTGTTCTGAACTGGCCCGGTCAGCGCCAGCAATGGTTGCGTCCAATTCAATCAGCGCTTGTCCGGTTTGCACCCGATCGCCGTCGCGCACGAGCACGCTGCTGACGATGCTCGGTTCAAGCGGTTGAATCAGTTTGGTCCTGTCGCCAACGATGATCCGTCCTGGCGCTACGGCCACTATGTCAACCGACCCTGTGGTGGCCCAAAGAAGCGTTGCTGCGAAGGCCGCCATGATGGTCCAGGCGAAGCGGCGCGGCGCCGGATGAACCGGGGTTTCCTGCAGACTCAGTGCGGCTGGCAGGAACGCTTGCTCCGCCGCCAGCCGCTGGGGACCAGCGAGTTCGTGGCGGTGCTTCCAGGCAGCCCGAAAAGCCGCCGAGTAGCGCTCCAGCAATTCCACAGTGGGATGGCCCCTTTTCAGCCGTGTGACAGGTGTGTGGTGTGTCATTCAGTCGCCTCAGGCATTTTCGAAGGCTGCTCCCAACCCGCATCCTGCATCCGCCACAAATGTGCATAGAGGCCTTGCGCGCGCTGCAGCAGTACGTCGTGTGTCCCGGCTTCAACGACGCGGCCGGCGTCCAGAACGAATATCCGGTCGGCATGTCGTACAGCTGACAGCCGGTGCGCAACAATCAGCACGGTTCGGCCTTGGCAGATCTGGCGCAGATTGCGCTGCACCATGGCTTCGCTCTCGTAGTCCAATGCGCTCGTGGCTTCGTCAAAGATCAGGATGCGCGGATTGCCAAACAAGGCCCTGGCGATTGCAATCCGTTGTCTTTGTCCGCCAGAAAGGGTGGCGCCGTGTTCGCCAACCACAGTGTCGTAGCCCCGTGGCAGCGCACAGATGAAGTCGTGCGCGCCGGCAATCCTGGCTGCCTGCATGCTGGCTTCCAGCGGGGCAGCCGGGTCCACGATGGCAATGTTTTCCCGGACGCTGCAATGGAAGAGCAGGTTTTCCTGCAACACCACGCCGACCTGGCGCCGCAATTGGGCCGCATCGATCAGGCTGATGTCGATGCCGTCAATCAGTACCCGCCCGCGTTCGGGTATGTATAGCCGCTGCACCAGCTTGGCCAAAGTGCTCTTGCCTGAACCCGAGCGCCCGACCAGGCCAATCACCGCGCCGGGTTCAATGGCAAGTCGCACCTCCTGCAGGGCCGGGGGTGCCTGAGGGCCGTAGCGAAAAGTCACTGCATCAAAGTCGATGCGGCCCCGAACCGGCGGCAACTGTGCAGCGCTGGCAGGTGGTACTTCCGTTTGGGTGTTCAGGATGTCGCCCAGCCGTGCCACGGAGATGCCGGTCTGCTGGAAGTCGGTCCACAACTGTGCCATGCGCATGATGGGCTGCGCCACGCGCTGGGCGAACATGTTGAACGCAACAAACTGGCCAATCGTCAGTTCATTGTTCATGACCTGGTGGGCGCCGTACCAGAGCGTGGCGGCATTGACCAGCTTGCCGATGAGGCTGATGCCTTCATGGGCCAGAGTTGCAAGATTCTGGGCTCTGAAGCTAGCCGACACATAGGCTGCCAGCTGGTTGTCCCAGCGCCTGCCGAACAGGGGCTCCAGCGCTGTCGCCTTGACGGTCTGGATACCCGTGACAGTCTCGACCAGCATGGCCTGGTTTTCGGCCCCACGCGCAAATTTGGCATCGAGCCGCTGCCGCAGCACCGGCACCACCAGCAGGCTCAGGCCGAAGTACAAGGGCAGGCTCAGCAGCACGACCAGTGTCAAGGGTACGCTGTACCAGAGCATCACGGCTATGAACACCACCGTGAAGCACGCGTCCAGCAACGCGGTCAGCGCGCTGCCGGTCAGGAAGTTGCGGATGTGTTCCAGCTCGCGCACCCGGGCCACACTGTCACCCACCCGACGCGCCTCGAAGTAGCTCAAGGGCAGATGCAGCAAATGGAAGAACAGGCGGCTGCCGAGTTCGACATCCATGCGGCTGGTGGTGTGGCTGAAGACATAGGACCGCAGGGCACTGAGCACGCTCTCGAACACCACCACGATGACCAGGCCCAGCACCAGCACGTCCAGCGTGGTCATGCCCTGGTGCGGCAATACCTTGTCCATGACGACCTGGAAGAACAGCGGGCTGATCAATGCAATGAGTTGCAGCACCAGTGACACCAGCAGCACCTCACCCAGCAGCGCGCGGTACTTGACCAGGCTGGGGATAAACCATGAGAAGTCAAAACGAGCCACCGTGCCTTTCAGGGCGGCGCGGCTGGCAAGCAGGATCAGGTCGCCGCTCCAGCCTTGCGCGAACTGGTTGATCGGTTGGGCAGCGGGGCCGGGTTGCGGCCCGACCGGGTCTTGCACCAACACGCGCTCGCCGTCGCACCGCGCCAGCACGATTGCGCGCAGGGTCTGCTCGTCGGAGCCCATCAGGGCCAGGGCCGGCAGAGGCGTGAGCGGCAGCCGCTCGATGCTGGAGGAAACCCTTCGGGCCTTCAAGCCCAGGTGCCGGGCGGCGCGCAGCAGTTCATCCACCCCGATGCTGGCGCTGGGTGCCAGCCCCAGTTGGTGGGCCAGCAGCCCTGGTTCAGCCGCTATCTGGTGAAGGCGCGCAACAACGCACAGGGCTGACAGCCCCTGCGCGGTCGATGCGGCAGTATTCACGGCGTTGTCCCCGCATGGGTCGAAGTTGACGGGCTATCAGTGCATGGCTCAGTGCAGGACCGGAAGGCGATGCGAGATGACACCTTAGAACTATCAGCCCTGTCTGTACATCCCCCAAAAGTAGGAAATTGCGCCGCTCAAGCCCTTGCTTCGCCGCTTGCTGCGCTGCACCAAGAGCATCCCTCTGGCGGCAGGGGCGGCCGGGCGCTCCGATCAGTCGAAGGCCCTCAGCGCCGCAAGCTCCGGATAGCTGCCATCGCGCTTCTCCTTCATTGCCCCCACGGCTTCGCGCACATGGGTGTTGCTCCAAATGGCGCCCTGCACCCAGCCCATCTGCTTCAGGGCGTCGTCTACGCTGTGGTCGCGGGCGTAGTGGATCACCTGCTTGCTGCCCCAGATCGCCACGGGTGGCTTGGCGGCAATTTCCTTCGCGCACTGCATGGCGGCGTCCAGCGTGGCCTGCTGGTTCTCGAACACTTCGTTCACCAGGCCACAGGCCAGGGCGCGCTGGGCACTCAGGCGGCGGCCGGTGTAGGCCAGTTCTTTCACCAGGCCCAGGGGAATGAGCTTGGGCAGGCGCTGCAGCGTGCCCACGTCGGCCACCATGCCGATGTTGATTTCCTGGATGCAGAAGAAGGTGTCGGCGGCGCAATACCGGATGCAGCAGGCGGTCAGCAGGTCCACCGCGCCGCCGATGCAGCCGCCGTGCAGGACTGCCACTACGGGCATGCGCAGGGACTCCAGCTTGCTGAAGGTGGCCTGCAGCGTGCCCAGCATGTCGAAGATGGCAGCTCGGCCCTCGGGCGTGCTGTCGTCCATGGTGATGGCGCCGCCAAAAGCCTCCAGCGCCATGCCGGCGCTGAAGTGCTTGCCGGTGCTGGACAGTACCAGCACCCGTGCCTCGGGATTCTTGTGCAGGTGGGTGAGCACCTCGTCGAGCTCGCGCCAGAATGTACCGTTCATGGTGTTCAAGGCCTGCGGCCGGTTCAGCACCAGGTGGGCGATGTGGTTCTGGATGTCCAGGGTGAAACAGCTCATTGCTTGCATGGGAAGCCTTTTGCGCGGTGCGCTCTTGCCCGGGAGGAGCCCGGGGCTTGCCCGGGCACTGTAATTCAGGGCGCTGTGCTCAACCAGTCGCACCTGAGACGCTGCGCCCGGTGCGCCCGCTTGCGCACTCCTACATACAGGTAGGGTGCGGTCACGCCCAGGGCACACAGGGGCAGCGCCCACAAAGCCCCAAAGGCGTAGGCCGGCATCCACCCTACCCAGGCCATCACCCAACAGGTGAGCACGGAGTCCCACAACTGGTATTCCACCGGGTGGTCGAGGCGGTGTGCCAGGTGCCAGCACCTGATGCGTTGCAGGTCGTCCAGGGTGAGCGCGTGTGCCATGGTTTGTCTCCAGCTGCCAATTGACTGTAAGTTTGGCGTCAGCTTGTGTCAACGGTAGCGTTGCAGGCGCTGCCTGGGGTTGCGGCGACAATGGTGCGGCCCTTTTTCTTGCGCCCAGGCGGCGCGATTCACTGCCAATCCATCCGACCATGTCCAGCTACCCGGTGCGCCCCGCGACCCAGCGCGAATCCAAGGCCATTGCCGAAATCCAGATCCAGTCAGCGCACCAGGCCATGCCCGGCTTGCACGGGGACGACTACCTGGCCAGTGCCAGTGTCGATAAACGCCAGGCCTTCTGGCGCGATGCCATCGAGTTCAGCGAGCCGCAGGTGCTGGTGGCCCTCGCCGGCGAGACTGCAGGTGCCGCCATGGTTGGTTTTGTCGGCTTCGACCGCTCCCGCGACAAGGGTACGCCGCCCACCATGGGCGAGATCTGGGCGTTGTACGTGGCGCCCACACACAGGAACGAGGGCGTTGGCCTGGCCCTGTGGGACGCCGCCCGCGAAGGTCTGCTGGAGGAAGGCTGCACCCAGGTCACGCTCTGGCTGGCACTGGACAACGTGCGCGCTCTGCGCTTTTTCGAGCTGGCCGGCTTCAAGCGTGAACTCAATACCGCGCGGGTGGCGGCAGTGGGTGGCATCAAGGTGCAGGAGATTCGGCTCAAGCGCACGCTGGGCTGAGTAGCGCAAGGGTAGCCGGTGGCGCAGCCCGGGCCGGCCGGTTCACCCAGAGCGTCAGATGGCGACAGTGCGCCGCAGCAACCACTCCAGCGCCGCACCGCTGACCAGCGGTTGCAGGCGCTCCCGCACTGTGGCGTGGTAAGCGTTGAGCCAATCAATCTCTTCGGTGTTGAGCATGCTGCGTTCGATGCAGCTGGTGTCGATGGGGCATAGCGTCAGCGTCTCGAAACCCAGCATCGCGCCAAAGGCGCCGTTTTCCGCAGTTTGCACCGGCACATTCAGTACCAGGTTCTCGATCCGCACGCCCCACTGGCCTTCACGGTACAAGCCGGGCTCGATCGAGGTGATCATGCCCGGTTGCATGGCATGGTTCGGCTCCGGGATGGCGCGGCTGATGCTTTGCGGGCCTTCATGCACGTTCATGAAGTAACCCACACCGTGGCCGGTGCCGTGGCCGTAGTCCAGTCCTTCGGCCCACAGAGGTGCGCGGGCGATGGCGTCGAGCATGGGTGACAGCGTGCCCTGCGGAAAGCGGGTGCGGCTCAGGCCAATGGTGCCCTTGAGCACAGCGGTGTAGCCGCGCCGGTGTTGCTCGCTGATATTGCCAATGCGCCAGGTGCGGGTGATATCGGTGGTGCCGCCCAAGTACTGGCCGCCGGAGTCGATCAGCAGCAGGCCGTCGCCCTCGATCACGGCGTGTGCTGCCGGGGTGGCGCGGTAGTGCGGCAGCGCGCCGTTGGCGTTGAAGCCGGCAATCACACCAAAGCTCAGCGACACAAAACCAGGTCGGCCTTCGCGCGCTGCGCTCAAGCGTTCGGCAACCGTCAGCTCGGTGATGCGCTCCTGGCCCAGCGCGGACTCGAACCAGGCGTAGAACTCGCACATGGCAGCGCCGTCCTGGGCCATGGTTTCGCGCACGAATCGGGCTTCCACATCGTTCTTGCGGCTCTTGATCAGGGTGCTGGGGTTGATGGCCTGCACCACCTCCACGCTGGCACCCAGGTTCTGGCGCAGGCCGAAAGTGACGCGCCGCGGGTCCAGCAGCACGCGGTTGCCCTGCTCCAATGCCGCCAGAGCTGTCGGCGCCTGTTGGTAGGGGGCGATCTGAACGCCGTCGACAGCCAGTGCAGCGCGCAGCGCCTCGGGCAATTTGCTCTCCAGCAGATACAGGGTGCACTGTTGTGCGTCCAGCAGCAGATGGGCAATGAACACCGGGTTGAAGCTGACATCGGCGCCGCGCAGGTTGAGCAGCCAGGCGATGTCATCCACGCTGGAGATGAAATGGTGGCTGCAGCTGGCCGCGGCCATGGCAGCGCGCACCTGCGCCAGCTTGGCGATGCGTGGCACGCTGGCGTGTGGAGCCACGTGCTCGTAGACCATGGCCTGCGGCAGCGTGGCCCGGTCAGCCCAGATGCTCTCCAGAATGTCAACATCGGTGCGCAGGCTGATGCCGGCGGTGTCCAGGGCTGCACGCAATGCTTTTTCTGCCGCCAGGCTCAGCACCTGGCCGTCCACCAGGACGCTGCCGCCGGCCGGCACATGGCGCGCCAGCCAGTCCTGGTGCTCCACGCCGGCACCGCTGGCAATCTTCTCCAGCACGATCGGGCTGCCGCGCAACTCGGCTTCGGCCTGCGACCAGTAGCGGCTGTCGGCAAACAGGGCGGCTTTGGTTGGTGTCACCACCAGCGTGGCCATGGAGCCGGTAAAGCCCGACAGCCATTCCCGGCCCTGCCAGCGCGCCGGCAGGTATTCGGAAAGGTGCGGATCGCTGGAAGGCACCAGCAGGGCAGCGGCGCCCTGGGCCTTGAGCGCCTCGCGCACCAGTTCCAGACGCACGGTGATGGGGTTGGTACGGGTGTCCATGGGGTCCTTGTGTAGGGCTGCGCCGGGCTGCTGGCCTCGGGCGCGATGAACCTGATTTTACCGGCCCGGCCCTGCCCGCCGCAGAGGCTGCACTACACTGGTTTGGCCGGCCGGCAGATGCCGCCGCGCCCTGGCAAACCCGATGTTCTTGACTGGACCGTTCCGTGAATCCCAAGCCCCACGTTGTATTCGTGCGCCTGCTGCTCGCCCTTGCCTGCGTCTGCACCACTGCCGCCATGGCGGCTGACCCGCTCGCCCCACCGGTGGTGCAACGCCTGCCGAAGGACGTGAGCGTCCATGGCGATTCCCGCACGGACGACTACTTCTGGCTGCGTGATCGCAGCAAGCCCGAGACCGACGCCTATTTGCGAGCCGAGGCAGCCTATACGGCGCAGTGGTTCAAGCCACTCGAGGCGTTCCGGGAAGGGCTGTATCAGGAGATGCTCGGGCGCATCCAGCAGTCCGATGAAGGCGTTCCGGTGCGTGACGGCAAGTACTGGTACTTCAGCCGCACGCTGCAGGGCGCGCAGTATGCCGTGCACTTGCGCCGGCCAGCGGTTGGCCCGCAGCGCAGCTACAGCGAAGCAGCGCCCGAGCAGGTGTTGCTGGACATGAATGCCATGGCCGAGGGCAAAAAGTACCTGAAGCTGGCGGGCAAGGTGGTCAGTCCCAATGGAAAACGCCTGGCCTATGGTCTGGATGAGACCGGCGGCCACGACAACACGCTTTACGCCAAGGAGATTGACTCTGGCGAGGCTTTGCCGGTGCGGCTGACCCGGATCGATGGTTTCGTCTGGGCTGATGACAACCAGACCTTGTTTTACGTGACCCAGGACGATGCCAAGCGCAGCTACCGGCTGTGGCGGCACCGCATCGGCGCCAAGGAGCCGGATGTCATGCTGTACGAGGAGAAGGACGAGCAATTCGGCCTGGCGATCGACAGCACCCAGGACCACCGCTTTCTGGTGCTGACCAGTGCCTCCAAGGACACGACCGAAATCCGGGTGCTGGACGCGCGCAAACCCATGGCGCGCTGGCGCGTGGTGCTTCCGCGCAAGACCGGGCGCGAGTACAACCTGGAGCACCACACCGGGCGCTTCTACCTGCTGGTCAACGACACCGGCCGCACTTTCCGCATGGTCAGCACCTCTGCGGCGCGGCCGTCGCTGGCCGCAGCGCGGGAGATCGTGCCGACGCGCACCGATACCACGCTGGAGCAGGTGGTGATGTTCAAGCACCAGATGGTGTTGCAGGAGCGGGTGCTGGGTGCCGTGAAACTGCGGGTGTTCGAAATGCCGGCGCTGACCAGCCACACCATTGCCATGGATGAAGCGGTGTACGCCGTGGCGCCGAGCGGCAATGGCGAATACGACACCCATGTGCTGCGCTTCAACTACCAGTCGCTGAGTACACCGCCCTCGGTCTATGACTACGACCTGGGCCAGCGCACACGTACCCTGCGCAAGGTGCAGCCGGTGCTCGGAGGCTTTGACGCCTCGCGCTACACCTCGCGCCGCATCTTTGCCACAGCCCCCGATGGCACCGAGGTGCCGGTGTCCATGGTCTACCGCAAGGACCTGGCACACGGTAAGCCGGCGCCCACCCTGCTATACGGGTATGGCAGCTACGGCATTGCCATGGACCCCTGGTTCTCGGCCACCCGCCTGTCCCTGCTGGACCGCGGCGTGATATTCGCCGTGGCGCACATTCGCGGCGGCGGCGATATGGGCCGGGCCTGGTATGACGACGGCAAGCTGGCGCGAAAGATGAACACCTTTACGGATTTCATCGCCGTGGCGCAGACGCTGGTGGCGCAAGGCGTCACCACGCCCCAGCAAATGATCATCCGCGGTGGCAGCGCTGGTGGCTTGCTGATGGGTGCGGTAACCAATATGCGGCCGGAGCTGTTCAAGGCGGTGGTGGCCGAGGTGCCGTTCGTCGATGTGATCAACACCATGCTGGACGAGACGATTCCGTTGACCACCGGCGAGTTCATCGAATGGGGCAACCCGAAAATTGCCGAGCAATACCGCTGGATGCGGGCCTACAGCCCCTATGACAACCTGAAGGCCGGCGCCTATCCGGCCATCTACATCCAGACCGGCATCAACGACAGCCAGGTGCAGTTCTGGGAGCCGGCCAAGTACACCGCCAGGTTGCGGGCCCTCAAGACCGATCAGAACCCTTTGCTGTTCGATATCAACATGGACGCCGGCCACGGCGGTGCCTCGGGCCGCTTTGACGCGCTGCGCGAAGAGGCTCAGATCCAGACCTTCATGCTGCATCAGTGGGGCCTGGTGCCGCGCTGACGGCTCGCCGCCTGTTGTTCAGTCGCGGTTGATGTCGCGGAACTCCATGCCCGGGTGGGCCCGGCGCACGATATTGGCCGGGTCCAGATACACCCAATAGAACATGTCGACCCCGTCGTGCCAGCGGTAGGTCATGATGTCGCCCTGCCAGCTGGCGACATGCTCAATGGCTGCCGGCCGACCGAACTCGCGCTCCACATCCTGGCGGGTCCAGGTGCCGGAGGACAGACGGGCAAATTCCAGTTCGTTGAGTACCTGGCGCACCTGTGTGACGCGGTTCTGGACGTCCAGATCCACCATCAGGGCGTACTGGCCCTGGGGCTGGCCTGAGTATTGCAGCCGGCTGCCGCTGGGCAGCGCCACCACGGCGCCAGGCGTCCCCATGCGGCTCCCGACCTCGGCCCGGGTCATGCCGGGTTGGACCGGGCTGATGGCGCAAGCCGCGAGCGCCAGCGCCATGCTGCAGACCGAGAGGCGCAATATCCTTTTCATCAGCTTCTCCTCATGAGGCTCCGGCCCGGATAGACCCGAACAGGCGTCGCAGGTTCACACAATATGCAGCAACTGCACCAGGTAGTCAAAGAGCAGGCAGAACAATGCCAGCGGCAGGGGCAGACCCAGCAGGGTGCCCAGCAGGTAGTGGCGCCAGCTGACGCTTGACAGCGCCAGCGCGGCATTGATGGCAGGCAGGGTCTGGAACAGCATGCGCAGCAGCACGACACTGCGCAACGGGTGCTTCTGCAGGCGGCCCAGCAGGCGCCTTGCCAGCCGGTTGTCCAGCTGCCCCAACGCCTGCCCACCGACCATCCGGACCACAGCAAAGGTGCTCATGCAGGCGGTACAGGCAGCAACATAGGTGACCAGGCCCCCACCCACACGCCCGAGGGCCAGTACCGCTGCCACCAGAAATACCAACCCAGGGATCTGCACCAGATTGGCGCCGCAGAACAGCAGCGTGAAAACCAGCAGGCCGCTGACCGGGTGCTGCATCAGCGTGTCGCGCAATTGCGCCTGGTCGAAGCGATCATGCCAGCCGCTGAGTCGAAACAGCAGCAGTAGTGCCGCCAACAGGGCCAGGGTGACGAGAATCCGTTGCCTGGGGCTCATGGCCCGATTGTGCGATAGCCCGGTTTGGCCTGCTCGCCGTCCCAGGCTATAATTCCAAGGCTTTGCATACCGCAACAGCGCACGACGGGGGCAGTTCCAGCCCCGGCCGCAAGTAACCCATGGCCCGCTTTGGCAGGCCGATGACAGGAAATCAAGACATGATCGCATCGAGCATCAAAGCCGAGGTCGTCAAGGCCAACGCCCGCAGCGCCACGGATACCGGCAGCCCGGAAGTGCAAGTGGCACTGCTGACCGCCCGTATCAACGAGCTGACCCCCCACTTCAAGACCCACGCCAAGGACCACCATGGTCGCCGCGGCCTGCTGCGCATGGTGAGCCGCCGGCGCAAGCTGCTGGACTACCTGAAGTCGCGCGACGCTGAGCGTTACAGCGCCCTGATTACGAAACTCGGCTTGCGCAAGTAAGTGCAAGGCTGAACCAACAAGGCGCCTGGGTTAGTCCGCTAGCTCAGGCGTTTTTCACTTCGGAGACGGCAATAGCAGAGCGAAGCTGTGTCATTCCAAAGGCATTCAGGCGGCAAGAGGCCGTGAATCTCTCTGGAATGGCATCGTGTTCTGCGATGCTGGCTCCGGGCTTGGGCGAGGTGGCCTGCACCTCCCGAACCGACCAGGAGATAGAGCGATGAGCATTTTCAACAAAGTCAGCAAGACCTTCCAGTGGGGCCAAAACAAGGTCACCATGGAGACCGGAGAAATCGCGCGCCAGGCCGGCGGCGCCGTGTTGCTGGACATGGAGGGCACCGTGGTGCTGGCCACGGTGGTGGGCAAGACCGAAGGCAAGCCGGGCCAGGACTTCTTTCCGCTGACGGTGAACTACCTGGAAAAGACTTATGCCGCGGGCAAGATCCCCGGCAGCTTCTTCAAGCGCGAAGGCCGTCCGAGCGAGTTTGAAACCCTGACCAGCCGCCTGATCGACCGCCCGATCCGCCCGCTGTTCCCGGAAGGCTATTTCAACGAAGTGCATGTGGTGGTCCACACCCTGTCGCTGAACCCGGAAGTCGATGCCGACATCGCCGCCCTGATTGCCACCAGCGCCGCGCTATGCGTCAGCGGCATTCCATTCAACGGCCCGATAGGCGCCGCGCGCGTTGGCTATGTCAATGGCGAATACGTGCTCAACCCCGGTCAGACTGCGCGCAAGGGCTCGCAGATGGATCTGGTGGTTGCCGGCACTGAAGCGGCCGTGTTGATGGTGGAATCCGAAGCCCAGCAACTGAGCGAAGAGATCATGCTCGGCGGCGTGGTCTTTGGTCACGAGCAAAGCCGGATTGCGATCAACGCCATCCATGAACTGGTGCGCGACGCCGGCAAGCCAGTGTGGGACTGGAAGGCCCCGGCCCGTGACGAAGCGCTGATCGCCAAGGTGGTGGCGCTGGCTGAAGAAAAGCTGCGTGCTGCCTACCAGATCCGCAACAAGCAGCTGCGTACCCAAGCCTGCCGCAGCGCTTATTCCGAAGTCATGGCGGCACTCAAGGCCGAAGGTAACGCCTTTGACAGCGTCAAGGTCGAAGGCATGTTGTTTGACATCGAGGCCCGCATCGTGCGCAGCCAGATCCTGGCCGGCGAGCCGCGCATCGATGGCCGTGACACGCGCACTGTGCGTCCGATCGAGATCCGCAACAGCGTGCTGCCACGCACCCATGGTTCAGCCCTGTTCACCCGTGGTGAAACCCAGGCCCTGGTGGTGACCACGCTGGGTACCGAGCGCGATGCCCAGCGCATCGATGCGCTGGCCGGGGAATACGAAGACCGTTTCATGCTGCACTACAACATGCCTCCGTTCGCCACCGGCGAAACGGGCCGTGTGGGCACACCCAAGCGCCGTGAAATCGGCCACGGCCGGCTGGCCAAGCGGGCCCTGGTGGCTGTGCTGCCGAGCAAGGAAGACTTCCCCTACACCATGCGCGTGGTCAGCGAGATCACCGAGTCCAACGGCTCTTCCAGCATGGCCTCAGTCTGCGGCGGCTGCCTGAGCCTGATGGATGCTGGCGTGCCGATGAAGGCGCACGTGGCTGGCATTGCAATGGGCCTGATCAAGGAAGACAACCGTTTCGCCGTGCTGACCGACATCCTGGGTGACGAAGATCACCTGGGCGATATGGACTTCAAGGTGGCTGGCACCACCAACGGCATCACGGCGCTGCAGATGGACATCAAGATCCAGGGCATCACCCGCGAGATCATGCAGGTGGCCCTGGCGCAGGCCAAGGAAGCGCGGATGCACATCCTGGGCAAGATGCAGGAAGCGATGAGTGAGGCCCGCACCGAGGTGTCGACCTTTGCCCCACGCCTGTTCACGATGAAGATCAACCCCGACAAGATCCGTGACGTGATCGGCAAGGGCGGCTCCGTGATCCGCGCGTTGACCGAAGAGACCGGCACCCAGATCAACATCGAGGAAGATGGCACCATCACCATAGCCTCGGCCGATCCGGCCAAGGCCGAGGAAGCCAAGCGCCGCATCGAGCAGATCACTGCCGAGGTCGAGATCGGCAAGATCTACGAAGGCCCGGTCACCAAGATCCTTGACTTCGGTGCCCTGATCAACCTGCTGCCCGGCAAGGACGGTTTGCTGCACATCAGCCAGATCGCCCATGAGCGCGTCGAGAAGGTGTCCGACTACCTGTCGGAAGGCCAGATCGTCAAGGTCAAGGTCATGGAAACCGATGAGAAGGGCCGTATCAAGCTCTCGATGAAGGCTTTGCTGGACCGTCCGGCGCAATAAACAGCGCTAGAAGCAAAGCCCGGCACGGATCAATATAGCTATTGTTTCAGTAGCACTCCGTGCTTTTTTCATAAGCCTTGCAGCCAGAATTTCCTATGAAAGCCGTCGAAATCACGAGCTATGGCGCGCCCGAGGTGTTGCGCCTGGGTGAACGCCCTGCGCCACAGGCTGGCGCAGGTGAATTGCTGATCCAGGTGACTGCCAGCGGCGTCAACCGCCCGGACGTGCTGCAACGCACTGGCAACTACCCGGTGCCGCCGGGTGCGTCGGACATTCCCGGGCTGGAAGTCGCCGGTGTCATCCTGGGCGGTGACGAGGTGGCAATGGCGCAGCAGGGGCTCAAGCCCGGCGACAGGGTCTGTGCCCTGGTCGCCGGCGGCGGCTACGCCGAACTGTGCGTGGCGCCCGTTGTGCAATGCCTGCCGGTGCCGCGGGGTCTTAGTGACATCGAGGCGGCTACGCTGCCAGAAACATTCTTCACGGTCTGGAGCAATGTGTTTGACCGGGCCCGGCTGCAACCCGGCGAGACCTTGTTGATCCAGGGCGGCTCCAGCGGCATTGGCGTGAGCGCGATCCAGATGGCCCGTGCAATGGGTTCGCGGGTATTTGTTACCGCTGGCAGCGATGACAAGTGCCAGGCCTGCGTGGCTCTGGGTGCCGAAGCCGGCATCAATTACAAGACCCAGGATTTCGTCGCGGAAGTGCGCCGCCTGACCGGTGGTACTGGCGTTAACGTGATTCTGGACATGGTGGCAGGCTCTTATGTAGCGCGCGAAATCGACTGTCTGGCCGAGGACGGCCGCCTGGCGATCATTGCCGTTCAGGGCGGCATCAAGAGCGAGATCAACGCCGGGCTGGTGCTGCGCAAGCGGCTGTCCGTCATGGGCTCGACCTTGCGTCCGCGTCCTGTGGCGTTCAAGGCTGCCATTGCCCGTGCCTTGCAGGCCAACATCTGGCCCCTGATTGAAGCCGGCAGGATCAAGCCCGTGGTACACAGCAGCTTTGCGGCTGCTGACGCAGAGCAGGCACACACGCTGATGGAGTCCAACCAGCATATCGGCAAGATTGTTCTGACCTGGGGTCGCGCATGAAGAAGCTGATCGCCGGCAACTGGAAGATGAATGGCAGCCTCGCTGCCAATGACGCCCTGGTCCGGGCGGTAGCCGCCGGCATGGCGGGCGCCGGTTGCGATGTGGCGGTGTGTGTGCCAGCCGTATATCTAACGCAAGTTGCAGCGCTGCTGGTCGGCACCGGCCTGGGATTGGGTGCGCAGGATGTCTCCGAGCACGTGGCGGGTGCTTATACCGGTGAAACTTCGGCGACCATGTTGCGTGAGCTTGGCGTGCGTTACGTGATCGTCGGCCACTCCGAGCGCCGTCAATACCATCATGAAACCAATGACGGTGTGGCCATCAAGGCGCAGCAGGCACTGGCGGCGGGCTTGACGCCGATCATCTGCCTGGGTGAAACGCTGGCCCAGCGTGAAGCCGGCCAGACCGAGGACGTGGTGCGGCGTCAACTGGCGGCCGTGATCCATACCAACGGCCACTGCATCAGCGAGGTGGTTCTGGCCTATGAACCGGTGTGGGCCATCGGCACCGGCAGGACGGCCACGGCCGAACAGGCGCAACAGGTACACGCCGTGTTGCGGGCCCAGGTCCGCGCTGCCAGCCTGCATGCGGACAGGGTGCGCATCCTGTACGGTGGCAGCATGAACGCGGCCAATGCGGCCGAACTGCTGGCCCAGGCGGACATTGACGGCGGACTGATCGGCGGGGCCTCGCTCAAAGCCCCGGATTTCTTGAAGATTATTGCCGCAGCTGTTTGACAGCAAGTACGGACGGCTATCAATTTAGGAGTACATGGTGAATTTTGTTTTGACACTACTGCTGGCCGTGCAGATGATTTCGGCGGTTACGATGATCGGGCTGATCCTGGTGCAGCATGGCAAGGGGGCTGACATGGGTGCAGCATTTGGCAGCGGCAGTTCCGGCAGCTTGTTTGGGGCCAGTGGCAGCGCCAACTTCCTGTCGCGCACCACGGCGGTGCTGGCGACGGTGTTCTTCATCTGCACCCTGGCGCTGGCCTATTTTGGCCATGCCCGGCCGGCGAGTTCGGGCAGCGTGCTGGAGAACACTGCGGTGGTCGCGCCAGCGGCAGATCCGGCCTCTGCGCCCATGGCTGTACCCGCATCCGGCGCCGCTCAAATTCCTTCGCGTTGAGTTGCGCCAAGTCGGTTTTCAAGGCGGGATGGCCTGCAAATTCAGGGTAAACTCTTAGCCGGTCTGTAGGCGAACAAGTCCTCTCGCTTCGATCAAAAGAAAAAAGCCGCCGTCGTGGTGAAATTGGTAGACACGCTATCTTGAGGGGGTAGTGGCGAAAGCTGTGCGAGTTCGAGTCTCGCCGACGGCACCAACGGAAATGTCGAACTGTCACTGTTGGGTCTGAAAGGCGAAAACGGTGATCAGAATTTCAAGATGAACCTCGATCAATACCTGCCCGTGCTGCTGTTCATCTTGGTGGGTGTGGCCGTAGGCGTCATACCCCAGGTGCTGGGTTACATCCTCGGCCCGAACCGGCCCGACGCGGCCAAGAACTCCCCCTACGAATGCGGTTTTGAGGCGTTTGAGGACGCCCGCATGAAGTTCGATGTGCGCTACTACCTGGTTGCCATCCTGTTCATCCTGTTCGACCTGGAAATTGCCTTCCTGTTTCCCTGGGCCGTGGCCCTGAAGGACATCGGCGCCACCGGGTTCTGGGCGGTGATGGTGTTTCTGGGCATTCTGGTCGTGGGCTTCATCTACGAGTGGAAAAAGGGCGCCCTCGACTGGGAGTGACGATATGGCAATCGAAGGCGTTTTCAAGGAAGGTTTTGCCACCACGAGTTACGACTCGGTGGTGAACTGGGCCAAGACCGGCTCGCTCTGGCCCATGACATTCGGCCTGGCCTGCTGCGCGGTGAAGATGATGCATGCTGGTGCTGCGCGCTACGACATGGAGCGCTTCAGCATGCTGTTTCGCCCCAGCCCGCGCCAGTCAGACCTGATGATCGTCGCCGGCACCCTGTGTAACAAGATGGCTCCGGCGCTGCGCAAGGTCTACGACCAGATGAGTGAGCCGCGCTGGGTGCTGTCCATGGGCTCCTGTGCCAATGGCGGCGGCTATTACCACTACAGCTATTCCGTAGTGCGCGGCTGCGACCGGATCGTTCCG
>JANMKM010000153.1:0-3332 GCA_031372035.1 Rhodoferax sp.
CTGTACCTGGTGATCTCCGACGCTCTGGGCCTGGGCGGTATCGACGGTCTGCGGCTGATAGGGCCCCGTTATGTGGCGCTGCAGATGCAGTAAATGTGAATCCGTCACAACGCGTTTGTGCCCCCTCACCAAATGGACCCAAACAGCGCAAAAACCGTTTGCAACCTGTGTTTTGCGCTGCATACTGGCTCAACCGCACTGCGGAGGCACACCATGACACGCAACAAGCTTTCAGGCGCAACGGCAATGGCACTGGCGATGGCTCTGGCCATCGCACTGGCAATGGCCTGGGCCGCGAACGGCGTCCCTTTCTGAGCGACGCCCGAACTACCTTTGATCAGTTGAGGACGGAGCAACGTCTTTCGCTGCGCTCAAGTATGTTGGTCCATCCCCCAAGGTCTCAGTATTTCAACCAAGTCCCCTTGACCAGCGACTGGCCGATGCCGGGCTTGCTGTAGTCGCAAACACCGCTTGGGAAGATGCTGGCCAGGCGGGTCTTCTCCGGCGCGGTGAAGGCGGCGGGCGCATAGTCGGCATCGCTGATGGCCTTCAGCTGGCACTTCACCACATCGTCGGTCACAGGGCTGCCGGCCACCATGCGCGGTGGCACGGTCTTGGCGTACAGCGTGTTGCAGGTGCCGGCGCCATTGAGCGTTGCCGTTTCCTTGTAGCGCACACCATCGGCCACGCCCCAGCAGGAGTCCACCGCATCCGCCGGCCTGAGGCGCGCCACCTTCTCCGTGGTCAGTGCCGCCGGATCGGCCACGATGGCGTCCAGCCATGTGGTCATCAGTGTCAGGCGGGTCAGAAAGGCGTCACGCAGGATGATGGACAGCGCGGTCTGCTGTGCCGCGCCCAGCCCCAGCAGCGGAGCCAGCGCCGGGTTCGGTAACAGCCAGATCACCTGGTTGTCGGAGCGGCCATTGGCGCGCACCAACTGCTCGCGGATCTTGATGTCGTTATAGATGGTGTGGATATCGGCACCCGGCTCGGCATAGGCGCGCATGTGCAGGATCGGCACCGTGGCCAGGCCGCCGCTGCCCGAGCCGATGCGGCCCATCTCTAACGAGCGCTGCAGCGCCGTGGCATCGCCTACGGTGCGCTGGGCCACGATGTTGCCGTCCGCGTCATAGCCGCCGACGCGCTCGTTCAGGTCCAGGAACTGGGTGGCGGTGATCGTGCCTTTTTTGAGCGCGTCCAGCCCGTACTGCACACCCACGTTGTCCAGCGGCCGGTTGGCGGCACCGGTGGTGGTGTTGCGGTCCAGGGTGGTGGCATTGATGTCGTACACCGTGCAGCGGGCGCCGTTGCGGTTGCTCACGGCGTTGTAGACCTTGCTGCTGTCGTTCAGGCCACAGGCCGGGCTGACCGAGCCACTGGTAGCCAGCACCGCGTCTCCATTGCCGGCGTCCCAGGAGGCGCAGGTGTTCTTCAGGTGCCCTTCGAAGGCCTTGCGGGTGGCGTCATTGGCCGGGTTGGCAATGAAGTAGCGGTTCAGCAGCCGGCAGTCCGACACCGCCAGTGCGGTGCTGAACACGTCGGGGAAGGCGGCGTCGGGCATGATGCCGTCGAGCACGCCGGGGTAGTTCTGGGCAATCAGCATCTGCTGGATCGCGCCGCCGGAGCCACCCATGCCGACCATCCAGCGCGGTATGCCGTAGGTCTTGGTGATGTGTTCGCGGATCATCATCGCGGTCTCGGCCGCGAGCACGTCGTTGACATTGACCTTGTTGATATTCAGCGACGAGACCACGTAGGCAAAGCCGCGCTCCAGCGCCTTGATGCTTTGCGTGTCGATCGCGTCGGCCTTGAACACCTCGGTCAGGGGCAGCGTGCCCTGGTTGTACTGGGCCGCCGTGGACTCGCCAAAGCGGAACACGATGCGCTGGTTCCAGCCGGCGCCGTTCCAGACACCGGCCACTGCCGGGTTGTCGAGCACGGCAATGCGGTAGATCGAACGGTTGATGGTGCCTGACTCCACCCGAACGATGAAAGGCACGGTCTTACCGTCAATGGTGGTCGCGGTGCCGACATCGGCTGGGCGCGCGGCCAGCGGGCTGTCCAGCGTCTTGCGCACGCCGGCTGCGGTGAAGTAAAACCAGTCAAAGCGGGTATCGGCCGAGCAATTGGCCTGCGCCAGGCCCATGCCGGACTCCACTGTGCGGCATTCAAACGGGCTGAGCTGCGTGCCTGAGAACACTGGCCCGCTGCGCGGATAGTTCTTCACCGCCAGCGTCCCTTGCGCCCGGGCCAGGAACACGCCCGGTACTTCCGCTGCCAGGGTGGTGTCGCCCACCGGCAGGGCCGTCACCAGGCCGCGCACGGCCTTGCCGTCGGCGGTGGCGCTGAGTACGGAGCTGACGTCCAGGTTGTTGGCGCGCAGCCGCATGTCGGCAGCGGCAACGCCGGCAGGCAGTGCAATTTCCACCAGTGCGCTGCCGCCGGTGACCATGTCGGTGCGGCTCGACAGCACCTTGATGGTCAAGGCCGCCGGCGTGTTGTCAACCGCAGCCGGTGGCGGCGCGTCGCTGCCGCAAGCCACCAGCAAGGTGGCCGCTGCCAGACCAACACAGTGCAATACGCCGGCACGCAGCCGGCGCGAAAAGTTCATACCCATGGTGTGTCTCCTCCGTTGTTGCTTGAAACGCCCAAACGCGTTGGCAAGGCGGACCGGGCCACGGATCGTGCGTCCGCGTGCTGCCTGGCCCGGTGCATGTTGCTGCTGCGGGCGTGGACCATTAGAACCCGGTGCCGTTGGCAACGGGCATAGGGTTATCGCCATTGCGGCAGGGATGGTCAAGGGCTGGCTGATTGCGGCCCGTGCCGGCGCGGCCTTCAGCCGGGCGTGTTGCGCATCCAGTCAGCCGTCTGGAAGAAACTGTTGCCCAGCTTGCTGCGTAGCGCCGGGTCTACCCCGGTCTCCTGCAGCGCCTGGTCCATGCAGGCCAGCCACTGGTCGCGTTCGGTCTGGCCGATCTGGAACGGCATATGGCGGGCCCGCAGCATCGGATGGCCAAAGCGGTCGGTGTAGTGCTGCGGCCCACCGAGCCAGCCGCACAAAAACCAGAACAGCTTGTCACGCGCGCCCGAGAGGTCCGGCCCATGGACGGAACGCAGCTGCGCATAACGCGCTTCGAGCTCCATCAGGTCGTAGAAGCGGGTGGTCAGTGCGCGCACCCGCTCCTCGCCGCCGATCCAGGCAAAGGGCGTCTCAAAGGCCGATTTTTCTTCGATCTTCATTGCGGTGCCCGGCGCAGCGTTTCCACCACTGGACGGCGCAGCACCTCGCGCAGGCCCCACCAGCCGGCCGCCAGCGCCAGCAGCGCGCCACT
>JANMKM010000325.1:0-9727 GCA_031372035.1 Rhodoferax sp.
CATGCCGAACGGCACGCGGCCGGTGTCGCCATGGACCACATCGACCGCATCCACGGCAATCCCGAGGCGCGCGGCCACGACCTGCGCGAATGTCGTCTCATGCCCCTGACCATGGCTATGCGAACCAGTGAACACGGTCACGCTGCCGGTGGGATGGACCCGCACCTCGCCGCACTCGAACAAGCCCGCGCGTGCGCCCAGGGCGCCGGCAATGTTGCTCGGCGCAATGCCGCAAGCCTCGATGTAGCTGCTGTAGCCCATGCCGCGGCGCAAGCCCTTGGCCTCGCTGGCAGCGCGCCGCGCGTCGAAGCCGGCCACGTCAGCAAGCACCCGGGCCTTGTCCATGCAGGCGTGGTAGTCGCCCACGTCGTATTGCAGCGCCACCGGCGTCTGGTAGGGGAAGCTGGTGATGAAGTTGCGCTTGCGGATCTCGTCCTGGCCCAGGCCCATCTCCCAGGCGCAGCGGCTGACCAGACGCTCCAGCAGGTAGGTGGCTTCCGGGCGCCCGGCGCCACGGTAGGCATCCACCGGCGCGGTGTTGGTGAACCAGGCGTCCACCTCCACATAGATCTGCGGCGTGGTGTACTGCCCGGCCAGCAGCGTGGCGTACAGGATGGTGGGCACCGCCGTGGAGAAGGTGGACAGGTAGGCTCCCATGTTGGCGTCGGTATGCACCCGCAGCGCCAGGAACTTGCCGTTGGCGTCCATCGCCATTTCGGCATGGCTCACGTGGTCGCGGCCATGGGCGTCGGTGAGGAAGGATTCGCTGCGCTCACAGGTCCACTTGATCGAGCAGTTGAGCTGCTTGGAGGCCCAGGTCAGGGCCACGTCCTCGGCGTACAGGAAGATCTTGGAGCCGAAGCCGCCGCCCACGTCGGGTGCGATCACGCGCACCTTGTGCCCTGGCAGGCCCAGCACAAAAGCCGTCATCAGCAGCCGCTCGACGTGCGGGTTCTGGTTCGCCACGTACAGCGTGTACTCTTCCGTGGCGCGGTTGTAGGAACCGATGGCGGCACGCGGCTCCATCGCGTTGGGAACCAACCGGTTGTTGGTCAGGTCCAGCTTGGTGACATGCGCCGCCGAGGCGAACACCGCGTCCACGGCCGCCTTGTCGCCGATCGCCCACTTGTAGACATGGTTGTCCGGTGCGGCTTCGTGCAGCGCCGTGGCCTTGGCCGCGTCCACCACGCTCACCACTGCCGGCAGCGGCTCGTAATCCACCTCCACCGCCTCAGCCGCGTTCTTGGCCTGCTCCAGGGTGTTGGCCACCACCATCGCCACCTGGTCACCCACATAGCGCACCTTGCCTTGCGCCAGGATCGGGTGTGGCGGCTCCTTCATCGGCGTGCCGTCGGTGCTGGTGATCAGCCAGCCGCAAGGCAGGCCGCCCATCTTGCCTTCGATGTCGGCGCCGGTGAAGACCCGGGCCACGCCGGGCATGGCCGAGGCCTTGGCGGTGTCGATGCGCTTGATCAGGGCGTGGGCCTGCGGCGAGCGCACGAACACGGCGTAGTGCTGGTTGCCCAGGTTCACGTCGTCGGTGTACTGGCCGGCGCCGGTGAGGAAGCGGTAGTCTTCCTTGCGTTTCAAGGCCTCGCCGATGTGCGGCAGCTTGGCGAAATCGGATGCACCCATTGCTATCTCCTCTATCTAATTTAAATACAGTTGATCAGTTTGAGGACAGAGCTTGCTCACTGCGTGTAGCGGCGGTCTGTCCCGCAAAAGCTTCAGGATTGGTCTGTCCCGCAAAGTATCAGGAAGCCATGGCCTTCTGGCCCTGCTGTACGGCCATGACGATATTCTGGTAACCGGTGCAGCGGCACAGATTGCCCTCCAGCAGCTCGCGGATCTCGGCCTCGTTGGCTTTCGGGTGGTGGGTGCACAGGTCCACCGCGCTCATCACCATGCCGGGGGTGCAGAAGCCGCACTGCAGGCCATGGCAGTCCTTGAAAGCGGCCTGCATCGGGTGCATGGTGCCGTCGGCCTGGGCCAGGCCTTCGATGGTGGTGATCTCGGCGCCCCCATGCTGCACCGCCAGGGTGTTGCAGGACTTGATGGCACGGCCGTTGAGCATCACGGTGCAGGCGCCGCACTGCGCCGTGTCGCAGCCCACATGGGTGCCGGTGAGTTTGAGGTGCTCGCGGATCGCGTGCACCAGCAGCGTGTTGGGCGCCACGTCAATGCTGGCAGCCTTGCCGTTGACCTTGAATTGAACCTGCATGGGGCTGATCTCCTGTTGTTGCGGCACGCATCGGCCGCCATCGTTGTGGGAACTAGAAGCTCTGAACAGGTCCCCGTCGTGTGCGTTCGTGTCTCAAAACCGGATGATCTGACCGCCAACGTGACGCAGCCGGTGCTGGACGCACCGGCAAGGCACTTGGTGGGCAGAGGGCCGGTTTTGAGCCGAACCCCTTCGGGGGCGTGGTTTTGCGGGCGATTCGCGGCGTTGCGAAACCAGGCAAGGCGTACAGCCTTGTCTTGGGTTTCGCGCCTTGCGCCTCATCCCGCAAAATCCACGCCGCGCGCGGCGGGGGCCTGTTCAGAGCTTCTCGGATTGTTGGACTGTCAGACCGGGCTAGACCTAGGCTAAACCCTAGCTTCCCGCACTGCTGACATCAAATTCTCAAAATGAAACAATGGTCCGGTTCGGCTTTCTCACCAATCTGTCACATTTGTCGCCACACCATGCTGCCCAGTTCTACTGCCGACCAGCGCCTGCTGCAGATCGAGCATGCCCGCCGCAGCGTGCTGCAGGAGGGCCGCTCCGCTACGGACATGCTGTTGGACAGCTGGTTCGAGCGCAGCTGGATCGAGCGCTCCTGGCGCCGCTGCCTGGCATCCGGCCAGCGGCCGGAGCAGGCAATAGGGTTTGATCTGATCGCGCCGCAGGCCGCGCGGCGCAGTCAGGACGCCAACCACGAACTGCTGCGCTCGGCCCGGCCGGTGCTGGAGCGCCTGGGCCGGGCCATTGCCAACACCCGCTACTTCGCCATCCTCACCGACGCCCAGGGTGTGGTGATCGACGTTGGCGGCCCCATCGACCGCAGCGACCGCCGGGCCCATCTGATCACTCGCATCGGCGTCGACCTGTCGGAACGCAGCGTCGGTACCTCGGCCATCGGCGCAGCGCTGACCGAGCTGCAACCGGTGTGGCTGCACCGTGGCGAGCATTTCTTTCGCGACACCAGCGTCTACAGCTGCGCCGGTGCGCCGCTGATCGGCCCCAGTGGCCAGTGCATCGGCATGCTGGACCTGACCGGCATCGAGGCGGCGGAGCGCAGCGAGCTCAAGCACCTGGTGGCGCAGGCGGCGCGCTCGATCGAGAACGCCTTGACCGTGGCCCAGCCGCACACGCTGCTGGTGCGCCTGAACTGGCCCGGGCGCAGCATGGGCGACGAGGCCGACGGCCTGGTCTGCCTGGACGCGGACGGCTGGGTCATGGGTTCGAACCAGGCCGCGCGGCAGATGGTGCCCAGTCTGCTCGGCCATGGCGGTGCGGCGGTGCATGCCAGCGAGCTGTTCGCCATGCCCTTTGAAGCCCTGTTTGACGCGGCCCGGCCTGGCGGAGCCCATGCCGGCACACCGCTGGAAATGCCACTGTGGTCCGGCCTGCGGCTGCATGCCCTGAGCGCGTCAGCGGGTGGAGATGTGAGCGCGCCGGCTCCACCGCGGCTGGGCATGCCGGGTGCCGCGGCCTCCCTCAAGGACCTGGAAACCGAACTGATCCGCAAGGCCGTGGCCCAGGCCAATGGCAATGTGCAGCAGGCGGCCCGGGCCCTGGGCATCAGCCGGGCCACCGTGTACCGCAAGCTGGGAAGCAGAAACCGGGCGTAGCCCGCCCAGGACAAGCCCAGACAGCTACCGCTTTCTGTAGCAGCACCTTGGGACCCCATCTCTCTAGGGCGCCACTGCCCGGCGGCAAAGGGAGTCAAGCTTGCCGCGGGCTCGTCCAGGGATAATCGCTTCAAAATATTGAGGTGGATTGGGAGGGCGGCTTTCGTGAAGTATCTCGGTTTTCTGTTGCTGATCACGCTGTTTGGATTGAGTGCTTGTGGAGGCGGAGGTGGTGGGTCGGCGCCTGCTCCGGAGCCCGCATCAAGGCAGCTGGTTTCCCTCTCAGTATCCTCAGGCACTGCAACGCTGGCTGTGGGAGACAGCCAGCAGTATCAGGGAATAGCACAGTACAGTGACGGCTCGAGTGCCAACGTGACTGCAGCCGCGGCTTGGGCGAGCGATAACGCATCAATTCTGCGAATCAGCAACACCACGGGGAGCGCCGGCCTGGCGACCGGCATGGACGACGGCGTAGCGACGGTCACTGCCACGCTCAATGGGGTCAGAGGCACCTCGCGTTTGCAGGTCGGCTGGCCGCTGGCGCAGATCGAGTTGATCCGGCTGCAAACCGATAGGGTGGCGGTCGGCGCGTCCACCAAGTATGTGGCCTACGGTCACTACACCAACAAGATTGTCAAACTCATCAGTGACCGCCTGGTCTGGACTTCGTCCGATCCATCCGTGGCGTCGATCGGAACTGCACCTGATCCGAATGGCACGATCAACGGTGTTCGTAGCGGGGAGGTCCTGTTGACTGCTGCCTTGGACGGGGTGACCGCGACCGTGGCTTTTTCGGTTTTGCCGATCAAGACTCTGGCGTTTGCGGTGCCGAACTTGGATGTCGAAGTGGGCGATGTCGGCATTGATGCAATGGGGCGTTCGCAGGTGATGTGGGCGCGCAACAATTCGGGAGCACTGTTTGGCAACACTTCGACCGTCAACGTTTCTTCGTTCTTACCGACAAGTGGTTGGTTGCCCATTACTCTGATCAATCAGGGGGTTGTGAACGACTCCCCTGGTTATCCGGTATTGGCCGTCAACTCCCAAGGCGCCGCTGTAGCCGCATGGGCGGCCATTCAAGGAGTATTTGCCGCCCGGTACGTTGTGGGCAGTGGGTGGCAGCCAGCCAAGGTCATTTTTACCGGTACAACAGCTGGAGCTGCATTGGGGAAGGAATTGCGTCTCGCGATAGATCCTTCCGGCAACGCTGTGCTGATATGGATTGATCAGAACAACAAACTTGTAAGCAGCCAGTTGAACGCGGCAACAGACACTTGGACGGTGCCTGTCGACATACCGAATGCAAACCGCTATGAATCGGGGAGTACGCCTGCCATTGCAATCAACGCAACCGGACGGGCGGTTGTCGTATGGGAGCGATGGCGCACAAGCGGTACCGACACCGGTTGGACCGTGTCGACGTCGCAGTTTGTACCCAATGTCGGCTGGACAATGGCAACTGACCTGCACCATTCCCGGATCTACACAAGACCTGTTGTTGCCATCAATGACGGCGGTGAAATCATTGTCGTCGGAGTCAGCAAGACGGATCCGGGCGAGACGCCGGTCTATGCCTACCGCTACAGTCCGACCGAAGGCTGGCGACCCAAGGACGTGTTGTGGAACGACGGCGCAAATGAACCGTGGAACGTCAAGGTTGCAATCAACAACGCTGGCGACGGTGTTGTAGTGTGGAGCGACAGTTTCACCTCAGCAATCAGAGCCCATCGCTACTCCCGCAGTGGCGGGTTCGAAACTGCAGTTCTACTGTCACCTGGAATCTTCGGATCGCCTGACGTGCTACAGCCTTTCATCACGGCCGATGGCCGGATCCTCGCTACCTGGCTCACGGGGACCACATTTTTGGGTTCCCGGCGTTTCGTACCGGGAGTCGGCTGGGACCCTGAGCAACGATCAAAACGCGTTGGGCATAAGGGACAGGTCCGCACTGTCAGCATGGCGTTCAACCAGGCGGGCATCGGCATCGCCCTGTGGTCCGAAGCCTATGAGCGCTCTACCTTGTGGTACCACGACGTCTATGCCGACACCACCTTGAGCTTCTAGAAGTTGCAAACGCCAACTCCACCGCCGCCCTGGGCATCAGCCGGGCCACCGTGTACCGCAAGCTTGGGGTAAGAAAGCGGCCGTGAGGCGCATGGAATAAGCACGGATCGCTCCTGAAAACGGAGCGTTCGCGGCGGGGGCGCGACCCCGACAACGCCTCAGGGCAGGCGCTGCAGAAACACGAACAAGCCCTCCACCGGCCGGCGCTGGTCTTCGCGGATCGGCTGCTGCTGCATGCTCTGTACTGTGAAGCCATGGCGCTGCGCCAGGCCGCGGACGTAGGGCTCGGAATGGGCGTAGCGCAGGCTGGAGCGCAGGGCAAAACAGTCGCCCTCGCGCGCATGCTCCACGTAAAAGCAAAATGTGCCACCAGGCTCCAGCACCCGGGCAACGCCGGCAAACACGGCCTCCAGATCGCCCACATAGATGAATACATCGGCCGCCAGCACCAGCGCATAGCGGGCATCCGTCTGCGCCAGGAATTCGGCGACGTCAGCCTGCGACAGCGTGTCATACAAGCCCAGCGCACGGGCCTGTTCCAGCATGCCCTGCGACAGGTCCACGCCGTCCAGCCGCTGCACCAGGGGCCGGAACAGCGGCGCGCACAGGCCGGTGCCACAGCCCAGGTCCAGCGCCGCGCTGAAATGTATGCCCAGGCCTTGCAGATGACCGGCCAGCACCTGGGGCGCGCGGTACCGCAGCACATTCACCAGGTGCTGGTCAAACTGCTTGGCATAGTCGTCAAACATGAAGGCCACGTAGCGGCCGGGCGCATGGCTGGGCGCTGCGCCACCACCAGCTGCTGCCAGGAAGTAGCCATTGAGTTCCGGGTCAGCACCCTGGGCGATGGCGTTGCGAAATGCCAGAGCCGCGGCGTCCAGTTGTCCCAGATCGCGCAGGATGCTGCCGCGGTTGCTCCAGGCCTGGGCCAGCGTGACATCCAGCGCAAGGGCCCGGTCGTAGGCGGTCAGCGCCGCATCCGGCCGGTCCAGTGACTGCAGCGTCTCGCCCTGCAGGAACCAGCCCTGGGCATGGTTGGGCTGCAAGCGCAGGAAGCGCTCGAAGGCTTGCAGCGCGAGCGCATGCCGGCGCAGCACGTTGAGCAGCATGCCGCGCTGGTACCAGGCAGCGGCATGGTCCGGGTCAAGATCGCCTGCCCGTTCGAAGCAGGCCAGCGCATCGTCCGCTCGGCCCAGGTCCGCCAGCGCCAGGCCGCGGTGGCACCAGGCCTCCAGGTCGGTGGGTGCGGTGGCCAGTGCCTGGTCCAGCAGCGCCAGTGCCTCCTGCGGCCGGCCCAGTTTGAGCAGCGTGGCCGCCAGATTGCTCAGGGTCGACACCCGGCCCGGCATTTCGGCCAGCGAGCCCCGAAACTGTGTTTCCGCCTCCTGCCAGCGGCCGGCCTCGAAGGCCTGCACACCGGCAACAAACAACGCCCTGGCCTTCTCGAAATCCATTGGCTCTCCCATTTGACATAGCGCACACCCGGTAGCGGTGCGGGCCACAGCTTAGCCGTTTGCAAGGTCCGCGACTGTCTACACTTGCCAGCATGCCGGACCCGCGCCGGCTGCCAGCCCGGATGCGCCCTCTTCCCACACCCCTGCCAGCCGTCCGCCAGATCAGCCTGGGCCAGCCCCTGGTCTGGCTGGCGCTGGCCTGGCGCGACATGGCACGTGCCGGCTGGATCAGCTTTGCCCACGGCCTGGTGCTGGCCGCCGTGGGCGCCCTGATCATCGCCGTGGCGCATGACCGCTTCTGGCTGCTGGCCGGAGCGCTGTCGGGCTTTCTGGTGGTGGCGCCGGTGCTGGCCACCAGCCTGTATGCCATCAGCCGGGCGCTGGAGCGCGGCGAACCCGTGGGGCCTGCGGTGGTGCTCAAGACCTGGCTGAACTGGCAGGGCAGCCACATCAACCGCTGGGGCAACGACTACTGGTGCATGCTGCAGTTCGGCGCCCTGCTGGCACTGGCCGCCACCGGCTGGGTGATCACCTCGGCCTCGCTGATCACGCTGCTGGCGCCGGCACCCATCCGCGTGCCCTTGGACTTCTGGCAGCACGTGGTGCTGGCGCAAGACGGCTGGCTGTTCGAGCTCTGGCTGGCGCTGGGCGGCATGATGGCCGGCCCGATCTTTGCCTCCAGCGTGGTGGCCATGCCGCTGCTGCTGGAGCGTCGCGTGGGGCTGCTGCACGCGGTGCTGACCAGCTGGCAGGCAGTGCTGGCCAATCCTCTGCCGATGGCGCTGTGGGCGGCGCTGATTTTCGGCTTCACGCTGTTGGGGTTGGGTTCGCTGCTGCTGGGGCTGGTGGCTGTGATGCCGATGCTGGGCCATGCCAGCTGGCATGCCTACCGGGACCTGGTGGACGCCTCCGGGTTGCCGCCCCGCGAGCCGGCGGCCGCCAACGACAGCCGCTTTGGTTGAAGCCGGCACCATGTTTGGCTTCACCGAACACCAGGTATCGGCCTTCGGCCTGAGCTTTGGCCTGGGCGGGCTGATGCTCTACATGCTGTTCATCATCGGCCACCTGGCCTGGGAGTCCAAGGCCGGCCGCTTCGGCACCTTTGTGCTGTTCCTGGGCCTGGCCTTCGGCCTGGTTGGCTTTGTCGCCAAGTTCGTGATCCAGTGGATGTTCACCAGGTAGCGCGCAAGCTGCCATCCGCGGCGTGGCTGCTTCATGCTGCGTAGGCCAGCACGGCAACGAAGTGGCAGCCGGTACCGGCGACCACGAAACCATGCCAGACCGCGTGCGCATAGCGCAGCCGGGAGTCGAGCATGAAGAAGGCCACGCCCACCGTGTAGGCCAGGCCGCCGCCGACCAGCCAGGCCAGGCCGGCTGCGGGCACACGTTCGAACAGGGGTACAGCCGCGATCAGCACCAGCCAGCCCATCAACAGGTACAGGCCGGTGGACAGCCAGGGGTGCGACAAGCGGTCAAAGGCCTTGAGCGTGATGCCCATGGCGGCCAATGACCAGACCAGGCCGAACAGGGTCCAGCCCCAGGCCCCGCTCAGGGCCCCGAGCGCAAACGGCGTGTAGCTGCCGGCAATGAACAGGTAGATCGCGCCGTGGTCCAGCTTCATGAACACCCGCTTGGCCCGGCCCGCCGGCAGTGCGTGGTACAGGGTGGAGGCCAGGTACAGCAGCACCAGCGTGGCGGCGAACACCGCAGCACCCGCCACATTGGCCGCGGACAGGTGCCGCTCGGCAGCCGCCATGAACAGGAAGGGCAGCGCCACCAGCGCAGCGAGCAAGGCCACGCCATGGCTCACGCTATTGGCAATTTCCTCACCCAAAGTCTGTGGTCGATCCAGCATGCGGACAATTGTTGCACAGCAGCAAAAACGTGTCCCTGGGCCGGCAGTGGGCGCGCTGATGGCACGGGTCACCCGGCGGCAGCCAGCACAGCCCGCAGGCGCTGCACTGTTTCAGATCTGCGACTTGAAGTAGTGGAATGAATGGGTGAATGCGTTACGCATCTTGTCCATCTCGGCCACCATCACTTCCCAGGTGTCGGCGCTGGCTGCCTTCAACTCCTCCAGCTTGTCAACCGCCAGCTTTGACTGGTGCCGCAGCTTGGTCATCTCCTCCTTGTACTTTTCCCGGGCTTCGGCCCGCGCTTCCGTGGCCTTGGTTTCCAGTTCGTGCATCTTCGCGTTCAGTTCGTCGAGTTGCAGTTTCATTTTGGCGATGTAAGCGTCTTGTGTGGACATGGCAATGGTTCCTGATGGTTGTGGTGGGAAGGGCTCAGCCGGTCCGCAGCCGCGGTGTGCGTAGCGATACCGTCCTGAGCTTGCGCCACAGTAGCTCCATGGCCATGAATGATCTGTGCGCTGG
>JANMKM010000170.1:0-3999 GCA_031372035.1 Rhodoferax sp.
AGTTGTTCAGACAACCGGAGCCACTCCTCTCGTCTTCATTGAAAACCCGACCTGCGGACAAGTTTTGTCCCCGTATTACTGGAACACCCTCCGCAACATAGTCGCGTGTCGTCAAATTAGAGCCGAACGGGCCGCCAACCAACGCGTTTGGTGTGCTCGCCTTGATAGTCGCAAGTGGGACCAAAGGCCAGTTCATTCTGTTAACTCGGCCAGATTTGTCTGGATGGATCGCGCCAGTTCAATCGCGTGAGCGTTCAGCTCCGCCAACTCCACATGAATCTCGCGCATGCGCTCCGCAAAGGCTTCCGTATCCTCGTCCTCATCGCCACTGGCAGCTACGCCCACATACCGCCCTGGCGTCAGGCTGGAGTCGTTCGCAGCAATTTCCTCGCGCGCAACCGCCTTGCACAGCCCTGGCACGGCCTGGAACGTGGCTTGCGGAAAGCGGCTCAGCAGCCAGTGGGCTTGCGCCACGAAATACAAGGTCTGACGGAATGCCTCCACGGCGTCGTCATGCAAGGTAGGCCCGTCATCCCGGCCAGTATCGGCAGTCTGAAGTTGCCGCTTCAGGTCGCGCAGGTCCTTGCCTGAGGACGCGCCTTGCCACACGGCGGAGTTGCGGGCGCGCAGCGTTTTCTCAGCCACATCCATGGCGCGCAGCAGGTCCTTGTGCCGGGCTTCCAGCGCCTTCCAGGCCACGCGCAGGTCGGTCTGCAGAACTTCAAGTTCGGTCTGCGTGGACTGGATCGACCCCAGTTGCAGCGTCTTGTTGCGACGGGCAAAGCCGGCCAATTGCTTCGCCAGGCGCAGATGCAGTGCCTGCCACTGGGCGGCGTCGCGCGTGGCGTCGGCTTGCAGCTGGGCTACCTGTTGCACGAAGGTTTGCAACTGCCCCGCCTGGACCACCGCGTCGCCTTCCTTGCGGCCCTTGTTGAGTTCGATCAGAAGCGCCTCAGACCTTGCAGCGGCTTGCGCTGCCAATGCCTGCAGCAGCGTTGCCAGCTGCGCTTGCGGCGCTGCCACTGCCTCCATCACTGGCTTGAGCAACTCCAAATGGGTGTGCGCCTGGCGCTGGTACGTGGCCAGCAGCGCCAGGAATTTCGGCGTCTGGCCGCGGTACAGCCAGACGATGGCACTGAGGTTGCAGAGTTGTTCCTCCGTGAACACATGCGAGCGGGCCGAGACCACGTGGTACACGTTGCGGGCGTCGAGCATCAGCACGGTGTTGCGCAGCGCGCCGGGTTTGCCCTTGTCGAAGAACCACAGTGTGCAGGGCAGGGCGCGGGTGTAGAAGAACTTGGGGCCGATGGACATCATCACGTCCACGTGGCCGGTCTCCACCAGCTTCTTGCGAATCTCGCGGTCCTTGTTGCCCGCGTCGGACGCGCTGGACGCCATGACAAATCCGGCCCGACCGGTGGCGTTGAGGGCACTGTAGAAATACTGGATCCACAGGCTGTTGGCGTTGGACACGGTCTCGCCGCCGTCCTTCTTGCCTTTGGTGGTGGTGCCGGGCAGGCCGAAGGGCAGGCGCTGGGTGGGGCCCACGTCAGCTTGCGCCTTCTTGGCGTCCACCATGTCCACGTTGAAGGGCGGGTTGGCCATCACGAAGTCGCAGCGACCGAGGGCGCGGTGCTGGTCCACTTCAAAGGTATTGCCCTGGATGATGCGGCCCTCCAGCCCGTGCACTGCCAGGTTCATGCGCGCCAGCTTGGTGTTGGTGTCGCTCTTTTCCTGGCCCCAGAAGCTCACGCGCTCATTGGCGCTGGCATGCACGGTGTTCTGGATGAAGTAGCCGGTCTGCACAAACATGCCAGCCGAACCGCACGCTGGGTCAAACACGATGCCGTGTTCGGGCTCGATCACACCCACGATCATGCGCACCAGCGACGGGGGTGTGAAGAATTCGCCGCCTTCCTGGGCGCCGGTTTGGGCAAACTGGTTCAGAAAGTATTCGTAGATGCGGCCGAACACGTCGCCGCTGGCGTTGGCCAGAGAAGGGCGGTTGAAGATCTTCAGCAGCTCGGCCAGCAGGCCTGGCTCGAAACCGAGGTAGTCCTTGGGCAGCGCACCGGCCAGCACCTTCTTGCCTTCGGCGTCTTCCACCGTGGCTTCGATCAGGTTCATGGCGTCGCGCAAGGCCTCGCCCACCTTGCTGCCGGCCGGCAGTGCGGCCAGGTGCTCCCAGCGCGCTTGCGCCGGCAGGTAAATCGCGGCCTTGCCTTTGAAGCCCAGGCGGATGCGCTCTTCGCGTACGTTGCCGGTCAGGCGTGCGTTGAGACCGGCCTCCACCTCGGGCAGCACGGCCTGGAAGCGGTTGAAGGCGTGGCGCAGAAAGATCAGGCCCAGCACCGGCATGGCGTACTCACTGGCCGTGAGCTTGGAGTTGGCCCGCAACTGATCAGCTGCTTCCCAGAGTTCGTCTTCGATCTTTTTCAGGTGCCGTTGGTCCATGGATGCCGTGTCTGGTTTCGTTATTAGGTCAGCGGGCAAGTGTAATGAGAGGGCTGCAGCGCACTGCCCGACGATTCCGAAAGACTCCACCTGCTACAGTTTCGGTAGTGCTCCGTGCTTTATCCATGCGCTTCCTGGCCTGTCTCTCCAGTGAAAACGACCACCAGGAGGGCCTGGAGGCAGGCGCTGCGGCTATGATGGAATCCGCTGTACGGCACGGACATTGCTAGCTGTGAGTGCACCCATTCACGAAAGACACCACCATGCCCCAGGCCCACATTTCCCGTCGCAGCGTTCTCAAGACCCTGGCCGCAGCCAGCAGCAGCCTGGCGCTGCCCGCCCTTGCGGCCTATCCGGACAAGGCCATCAAGATCGTGGTCACCTTTGCCGCCGGTGGCGCCAGCGACATCGTGGCCCGGGTCATGGCCGAGCAGCTGGGCAAGAAGCTGGGGCAGCCGGTGGTGGTGGACAACCGGCCCGGCGCCGGTGGCAGCGTCGGCGGGCTGGTCGTAACCCAGGCCGCGGCCGACGGCTACACCCTGATGCTGAGCAATTCCACACCGATCTCCATTGGCCCGTTTGCTCTGGAGAAGCAGCCCTACGACCCGGTGGAGGGTTTCACCCATATCGCCCTGATCGGCAGCGCACCCTGTGTCGTGATGGCCAATCCGCATGCGCCGATCAAGACCATGGCCGACATCGAGGTCCAGGCGCGCAAGGCCGGCCGGCTGGACTTTGGCTCCGGCGGCCCGGCCTCCATCGGCCACATCTATGGCGAGCTGATGAAGAAGAGCATGGGCATCAGCCTGGTGCATGTGCCGTACCGCGGTGGCGCACCCATGACAACGGACCTGATCGCCGGCACCATTCCGCTGGGCATTGACGTGCTGACGGCGTTCGTGCCGTATTTCAAGAGCGGCCAGCTGATTCCCCTGGCTGTGACTTCGGCCAGCCGTTCGCCGCTGGTACCGGATGTGCCGAGCGTGGCCGAGATCGGCTACCGCAAGCTGGTGCTGGACAACTTCTTTGGCTTGAGCGGCCCGGCGAAGATGCCGGTGGACGTGGTGGCCCGGCTGAACCAGGCCTGCAACGAGGTGCTGGCGCAGGCCGATGTCAAGCAGAAGATGCTGGATCTGGGCATCGTCATCAATCCCAGCTCCTCTGCCGGCTTCACCGGCTTTGTCAAGGAACAGGTGGCGATGCTGTCGCCCACCGTGAAGGCCGCCGGCGTCAAGCTCTGACAAGCGCGAGGCCGGTTCACACTATTTCTGCACGGGCGAGCGGGGCGATAACCCGGCCACTCATGGCTTGTCGTGCGAGATCATGCGCACCGCCACCGTGGGTGCGCTGAAGTCGCTGAAGGACGCACCCAGGGCGATCTCGCCCGGGCCGTGCAGTGCGCACTCCTGACGCCGCAGCGCAATTACGGCATCACTGCCGGCAAAGCGCACCCAGGTGCCATTGCTGCTGAGGTCTTCGACGTGGAAGGCGCCGCCGCGCCAGTTGATGCGCGCATGCAGGCGCGACACGCTGGGGCTGTTGACG
>JANMKM010000218.1:0-1705 GCA_031372035.1 Rhodoferax sp.
CGGTTGGCGGTTCTGGCGGCAAGCCATCCGTGCGGCGGACCGACCCGACGCCATCTGGTGTTGTTACCCACCGGTGGAGACAGCTGTGGCCGCCGCCCGTATCGGCGGGCGACTGGGTGTTCCCGTCGTGATGGATGTGCGGGACTTGTGGCCCGATGCCTTCCTGGACGCCGTGCCTGCCTTCGCGCGGGGCGTCGCGCGACTCGCCTTGCTCCCGTATTTCAAAGCGAGCGCCTCTGCATTACGCAACGCAAGCGCACTTGTGGGGGTCACCGAGCCCTATCTGGAGTGGGCCTTGCAGCGGGCGGGGCGGGCAAGAGGCCCATTCGACCGGTGTTTTCCGATGGGTTACCCGGATTTTGCCGTCGCGGCGCCTGCAGCCACCAGTGCGCACTTGTTCTGGGCGCGGCACGGCGTTTCGACTGACGATTTCAACATCTGCTTTTTCGGTACCCTGGGCCTGCAGTTTGACATCGACACCGTGCTGCGCGCCGCTGCGCTGCTGCAGGCACGTGGCAGCACGGCCCGGTTTGTCCTGTGCGGTGCCGGTTCGTCCCTGGATGCTTATCGCCAGACGGCGGCAGGAATGGCCAACGTATTGTTCCCGGGTTTCGTCGATGTGCCGGAGATCAAGGCGCTGATGGAACTGAGTGCCATCGGTCTGGCTCCCTACCGTGACGTCGAGAATTTCCAGTTGAACATCCCGAACAAGATTTTTGAATACGCGGCGGGCGCCTTGCCGATACTCAGTGGTGTGGATGGGGAAGTAGGGCGGCTGTTGCGTGCGCAGGACATCGGGCAGGTGTATCGCGCCGGTGATGCAGGTGCCTTGGCCGATCTGATTGAACGCCTCGCCTCCGACCGCCCATCCTTGCAGGCGCGGGGTGCGCGCGCGCGTGCGTTGTTCAGCCGCGAATACGATGCCGCTCTGGTTTCGGCGCACATCGAGGCGTATTTGAAAGAGCTGGTCCTGTCAGGCATCACCCGGAAAAGCCCATGAACCCGTCTGAATTCTTGATCGTCACCGAACGTGGTGGCGAACCCGTCTCCAGCGCGCAACTCGAGCGCTTCCATCAGCGCTACTTATGGGCCGGCAGCCTGTGCGCAGGCCAGGATGTGCTGGAGATGGCCTGTGGCACCGGCCCCGGCCTGGGCTACCTGCAAAGCGTTGCGCGTTCCCTGGTGGCAGGAGACGTGGACAAGTCGATCGTGGCCCTGGCCAAGGCGCATTACGCCAACCGGGTCGATGTACGTCAATTCGACGCCTGCGCCACCGGGCTGCCGTCGGCCAGCTTTGACGTGGTCATCCTGTTCGAGGCCATTTATTACTTCCAGGATGTGGGCAAGCTGCTCGCCGAAGTGCGGCGGCTGTTGCGGCCCGGCGGCAGCTTCCTGCTGGCCACGGCGAACAAGGATCTTTACGATTTCAACCCCAGTCCGTTTTCGCACGCTTACTATAATCCGCCGGAGTTAAGTGCCCTGCTGGCCCCGCATGGGTTTTCAGCGGCATTCTTCGGTGGCAGCGCGGTGCCGTCACCCGGATTGAAGACACGTCTGGTGCGAGCACTCAAGCGGGTGGCCGTCACCTACAAACTGATCCCGGGTTCCATGGCGGGCAAGCGTTTTCTCAAGTGGCTGGTGTTCGGGCGACTGGTGCCGATGCCGGTTGAATTGCAGGCCCGTGGACTGCACCTCGACCCGCCAC
>JANMKM010000244.1:0-4734 GCA_031372035.1 Rhodoferax sp.
TTCGGCCTGATGGACGTGGGCCAGCCCAAGGCCGGCGAGACCGTGGTGGTGTCAGGCGCGGCCGGCGCCGTCGGCCAGACCGTGGGCCAGCTGGCGCGCATCAAGGGCTGCCGCACCGTCGGCATTGCCGGTGGCGCTGCCAAGTGCGAGTGGGTGGTGAAGGAACTGGGCTTTGACGCCTGCATCGACTACAAGGCCGGCGCTGCCGCCGTGCGCGAGGGCCTCAAGACCCACTGCCCCAAGGGCGTGGACATCTACTTCGACAACGTCGGCGGCGAGATCCTGGACGCGGTGCTGGCCAAACTGGCGCTGCACGCCCGCATCATCATCTGCGGCGCCATCAGCCAGTACAACAACACCACGCCGGTGCAGGGGCCGAAGAACTACCTCTCCTTGCTGGTGCACCGGGCGCGCATGGAAGGCATCGTGGTGTTCGACTACGCCCCACGCTACCACCTGGCCGTGGCCGAGATGGCGGCCTACTTAAAGGACGGCCGGATGAAGAGCCGTGAAGACGTGGTGCACGGCCTGGACACCTTCCCCGAGACCCTGGTCAAGCTGTTCTCCGGCGAGAACTTCGGCAAGCTGGTGCTGCAGGTCGCGCAGGACTGAAGCAGCACCACCCAGGCAACGCCGCCGCTGACTCAGGACTGCGCTGCCGGCGCCGGCAGAGTGCGCAGCTGCGAACCTTCCACCCGGACCCGGGCACCGGCGGCGATGGCTGCGCTCTGTTCGAAGCTGCGGCTGGAGCCGTCGGCCATGCGCACCTGCACCTGGTACACAGTGACGCTATGCATCTTCTGCTCGATCGCGTTGCCGGCATAGCCGCCACCCACGGCGCCCAGCACCGTGGCTGCAGCGCGACCGTTGCCGTGGCCGACCTGGTTGCCCAGCAGACCGCCGATCACACCACCGGCCACGGCGCCCACGCCGATCTTGCTGCCGCCAATGCCCTGCACCGGGGCGCTGCGCTGTACCGCTGTCACCGTCTCCACGGTGCCGCAATCAGCGCAGGCCGTGGCGCGCGCTGCCTGGGCGGTGATACGCGGAGCAGTGGTCCGGGCTGGTTGTGCCTGCTGCGGCAGCCGCGGCGCGGCGGCCACGGGCTGTTCCACGTCGCCCTCATAGCCAACCGCCGCCATGTTGCCACTGCGCGCCTCGGAATGGCTGACCAGCAACGCCGCAGCCAGCGCCATGCTGGTCACGACCAGTACCGCCATGCTGGGCAACAGCGCCTTGCTGCGGCGCAGGCGGCTGGCAAAGCTGTAGGCCGCGCCATGAAGCGGCAGCTGGGTGTAGCGCGGACCGTCTTCGGTGTGTGTCAGGGATGTCATCTGGCTGCTCCTTGTAAAAGGCCGATCCCCTCGGGGCGTCGGCGGTGTTTGCGGATGGGTCGCTGGGGACCGTTGCGGACTCCATTTTTCCGGCGCCAGGCCGTTTTGGCTGTAAGTCCGTGTCACAACGGCAAGCAGGCGTTTTCCTACAGCCATGGTGGTGTAATAAAGCCTGCATAACTACGCTGAACCTCGCGCAATGCCCCCCGCAGCTGAAGAGCCTTCCAGCCGGCTCGGCGAAACCTCCCCGCCCACCGACGTGCTGATTGCAGCGGCCGACGGTCGGGTGCTGGCGCCAGACAGCCAGCAGCAAACGCCAACGCCCGCCGCTGTATTGCAGACCGCACTGTCCAGCATCAGCCAGGGCATTCTGATGCTGGACGTGGAGGGCCGGGTCCAGACCTACCACAGCCGCCTGTGCGAGCTGCTGGACCTGCCGGCCAGCCTGCTCGACAGCCGGCCCACCCTGGAGCAGCTGACGCAGTTCCAGCTCAAGCGCGGCGACTTCGGCGCCCAAACCACACTGGTCGACCTGAAAGCCCGCACCTATGTGGCGGCAGGTGGAAAGGGCCAGCTGCCGGCACACTATCTGCGCACCACTCGCGCCGGCCGCACGCTGGAGATCAAGACCCAGACCCTGCCCGGTGCCGGCATGGTGCGCACCTTTGCCGACGTTAGCGACTATATGCAGGCCGAGCAGGCACGGGCCCGTCTGAACCTGCTGCTGGAGGCCACGCAGGCCCTGGCCCAGGTGGGCGGCTGGGAGGTAGACATCGTCAATGACAAGGTGTACTGGACCAGCGAGGTCTACCGCATGCTCGACACCTCGCCGGCGCAATACACGCCCAGCACCGCCACCACCATCCATTTCTTTGTGCCCGAATCTGCGCGTGCGGTGCAGGCCGCCATCCGTGCTGCCGAGACCCAGGGCAAGACCCACGACCTGGAACTGGAGATGATCACGGCCAAAGGCCGGCGCATCTGGGTGCATTCGCGCAGCTCGGTGGTGCGCGAGAACGGCCGCGTGATCAAGCGCACCTCGGTGCTGCAGGACATCACCGAACGCAAACAGGCCGAGGCCGCGCTGCGCGCCAGCGAGGAACTGTTCCGCCAGATCACCTCGCAGATGCCAGGCATGGTCTACCGTATCCACATCGACCCCAACGGGCTGCGCCATTACCTGTTCGTCAGCCCGGGGGTGCGCGAGCTCTATGGCGTTGAGCCCGAGGCGGTAATGACCCAGCGCGGCATCTTGCGGGCCATGACCCACCCAGACGATCATCCGCGGGTGGAAGACACGCTGGCGGCGATGAATGACCAGGCCGTGTCTGTGTCTATCGAATTCCGCATCATTCTGGTCAACGGCAGCGTCAAGTGGGTCCAGCTCGACTCCAAGGTCGCCAGCAGCGATCAAAACGGCAAGGTATTCAACTGCGTGATGCAGGACATTACTGTGCGCAAACAGGCCGAGGCTGCGCTGCGCGCCAGCGAGGAACTGTTCCGCCAGATCACGGCGCAGATGCCCGGCATGGTCTACCGGCTGCACATTGGCGTGGATGGCACGCGCCGCTTCAGCTTCATCAGCCGCGGCGTGCGCGAGCTCTATGGCGTGGAACCCGAGGCTGTGATGGCCGACGGCCGCATCCTGCACCAGTTCCGCCATCCACTGGACCGCCCGGCCCTGGAAGCCGGTTTGTACGATGTCGCGGCCTGGGCCCAACCCCTGTTCATCGAGTTCCGCATCATCTTGGCCGACGGCACGCTCAAATGGGTGGAGATGAACTCCACCGCCGTGCAGGTTGACGCCAGTGGTGTGGTGCGGGTGGGCGTGATGGTGGACATCACGGCCCGCAAGACCGCCGAGGAAGCGCTGCGCCAAAGCGAGGAGCGCTGGAAACTGGCGCTGGAGAGCACGGGTGACGGCGTCTGGGACTGGTATGTGCAAAGCGGTGTCGAGATCTTCTCCAAGCGCTACCTTGAGATGTACGGCTACACCGAGCAGGAGTTGCAGCAACGGCCCGAGGAGTTCGACAGCCGCACCCACCCGGACGACCGGGAGCAGATGCAGCGTGACCGTCAGGCCCACTTTGACGGCCTGACGCCCACCTATGTGAACGAGCATCGGGTGCGCTGCAAGGACGGCAGCTGGAAATGGGTGCTGACGCGCGGCATGGTGGTCAGCCGCGACAACCAGGGCCGACCGCTTCGCATGATCGGCACCCACACCGACATCAGCAACCGCAAGCAGTCCGAGGCGCTGATCTGGCAGCAGGCCAATTTCGACACCCTCACAGGCCTGCCGAACCGGCGCATGCTGCGCGACCGGCTGGAGCAGGACCTGCGCAGAAGTCAGCGCGAGGGCCTGCAGCTAGCGATATTGTTCATTGACCTGGACCATTTCAAGGAGGTCAACGACACCCTGGGCCATGACAACGGCGACCTGCTGCTGGTGGAGGCAGCCCGGCGCGTCCGGCACTGCGTGCGCAACTCCGACACCGTGGCCCGCATGGGTGGCGACGAATTCACCGTGGTGCTGACAGAGTTGCACGACCCGACCCAGCTGGAGCGCATCCTGGGCGAGATCCTGCAGGCCATGAGCACGCTGTTCCAGCTCGGCACCGAGCAGGTGTTCATCTCGGCCAGCATCGGCATCACCATGTTCCCGACCGACGGCGAGGAGGTGGAAGACCTGTTCAAGAATGCCGACCAGGCCCTGTACGTGGCCAAGGGCGCGGGCCGCAACCGCTTCAGCTTCTTCACGCCGGCACTGCAGGAGGCGGCCCAGTTGCGGGTGCGCCTGGCCAACGACCTGCGCAGCGGCCTCGCCGACAGCCAGTTCCGCCTGGTCTACCAGCCGATCGTGGAGCTGGCCAGCGGCGCGGTGCACAAGGCCGAGGCCCTGCTGCGCTGGCAGCACCCCAGCCGCGGCCTGGTGAGCCCGGCGGAGTTCATCCCGATAGCCGAGTCCAGTGGCCTGATCATCGACATTGGCGAGTGGGTGTTCCGTCAGGCCGTGGCGCAGGTGCAGGCCTGGCGTGCTGCCCTGCACCCGCAGTTCCAGATCAGCGTGAACCGCTCGCCGGTGCAATTCCACGCCGGCATCCAGGGTCAGAACTCCTGGGTAGGTTACCTGCGCGAACAGCGCCTGCCGGGTAGCTGCCTGGCGGTGGAGATCACCGAAGGCCTGCTGCTCGACACCAGCAGCGCCGTGACCGACCAGCTGCTGGCGCTGCGTGACGCAGGCATCCAGGTCTCCCTGGACGATTTCGGCACCGGCTACTCGTCCCTGACCTACCTGCAGAAGTTCGACATCGACTACATCAAGATCGACCAGTCCTTTGTGCGCAACCTCTCCAGCACCTCCACCGATCTGGCGCTGTGCAAGGCCATCATCGTGATG
>JANMKM010000246.1:0-18701 GCA_031372035.1 Rhodoferax sp.
ATCAGCGAGGTGGCAGCCTCGGTTTCCTTCGGCGGGTCAAACCAGCCGTTGACCCAGACCACCTTGGTCTTGACCTTCGGATTGCTGGACTGCGCGCCCAGCGTGAAGCTGTTGATGTTGCGGATCACCTCGGGAATCGGGATCGAGGCCACCACGCCCAGGGTGTTGGTCTTGGTCATCTTGCCGGCAATCACGCCGGCCATGTAGGCGCCTTCGTAGGTGCGGCTGTCATAGGTTCGCATGTTCTCGGCCTGTTTGTAGCCGGTGGCATGCTCGAACTTGACGCCCTTGACATCAGCGGCCACTTTCAACATCGGCTCCATGTAGCCAAAAGTGGTGCCGAACACCAGTTTGTTGCCGTCGGTGGCCATCTGGCGGATCACGCGCTCGGCGTCGGCCGACTCGGGCACGTTCTCCACGAACGAAGTCTTGACCTTGTCACCGAACTCCTTTTCGACTGCCTTGCGACCGTTGTCATGGGCGAAGGTCCAGCCGCCATCACCAACGGGGCCCACATAGGCGAAGGCAATTTTCAGCGGCTCAGGCTTGGCCGGCGCCGAGGCAGCTGCTACCGGTGGCGGTGCCGCTTCTTCCTTCTTGCCACAGGCCGCCAGAGTAAGGGCGGCGACGGCGCCCAGGGCGGCCAACTGAATCAGCGAACGTTTGCGCGGGTCGATCATGGGGATTCCTTGATGCATTGGTTGGTTGAAAACGGGTCGTAGGGATATGACGAGATGCGGATTATGAACCGGAAGAACGGCCCCACGGGCATCGTCAACCGCCGGGGTAGAACGGCTTGCCGATGGAAGCGGGCATGTTGATGCGGATCCATTGCGGGTTGCGCGAAATCAATGCCAGCACCACGATGGTGGCGACATAGGGCAGCATGGTGAGAAACTGGCTCGGCAGCTCGACGCCGATGCCCTGAAAATGGAACTGCAACATGGTGACTCCGCCAAACAGGTAGGCCCCGAGCAAGACCCGTGCCGGTCGCCAGGTGGCAAAGGTGGTCAGGGCCAGCGCAATCCAGCCCTTGCCGGCCACCATCCCTTCCACCCAGAGCGGGGTGTAAACAATGGAGATGAAGGCTCCCGCCAGGCCGCACAAGGCACCGCCAGCAACCACCGCCAGCAACCGGATGCGCCGCACCGGGTAGCCCAGGGCGTGGGCCGATTCCGGGCTTTCGCCGACGCTGCGCAGCACCAGCCCCAAGCGGGTGCGGTAGAGGAACCAGATCAGCCCCAGGGTCAGAAGAATAGTCAGATAGACCATCGGGTGGTGCCGGAACAGGGCTGGGCCGATCATGGGCAGGTCACCCAGTACCGGCAGATGAAAGCTGGGCCGGTCCGGAATCTTCTCCTGTACGTAGGCAATGCCGGCAAAAGCCGAGAAGCCGGCGCCGAACAGGCTCAGCGCCAGACCGGTGGCGTACTGGTTGGTATTGAGCCAGATCACCAGCACACCGAAGATGGCGGCCAGCAGCGCGCCGGCGCCAATGCCGGCCAGGAACCCCAGGGTGTCGCTGCCGCTGTGCACGACGCTGGCAAAACCGGCCAGGGCGGCACACAGCATCATGCCCTCGGCGCCCAGGTTCACGATGCCGGCCTTTTCGTTGATCAGCAATCCGAGCGAGGCCAGCGCCAGTACGGTGCCGGCATTGAGCGTGGCTGCAACCAGCAGTGCATAGGACTCCATCACTTGCTCCACTTCAGGCGGTAGTTCACCAGCGTGTCGCAGGCCAGCAGCGTGAACAGCAGCAGCCCCTGGAAGACACCGGTGAGAGACTTGGGAAGGCCCAGGCGTGACTGCGCCAGTTCGCCACCGATATAGAACATGCTCATCAGCAAGGCTGACAGCACCATGCCGATCGGGTTCAAGCGGCCGACGAAGGCCACGATGATGGCGGCGAAGCCATATCCGGCCGGCACGTAGAGCGACAACTGGCCGATCGGCCCGGCCACTTCCAGCGCTCCCGCCAGACCCGCACAGGCGCCCGAGATCAGCAACGCCGTCCACAGCGCGCGGCGCGAGGAAAAGCCGGCATAGCGTGCGGCAGCGGCCGCCAGACCACCGACCTGCTGGGCAAAGCCGGCCCGGGTACGGAACAGGAACACCCACAGACCAGCCACACCGAGCAGGGCCAGCAACGCACCAATGCTTACGCGCGAGCCCTCGAACAAGCGCGGAATGCGGGTGACCGCATCGAAAGTCTTGGTCTGTGGAAAGTTGTAGCCCTGCGGGTCCTTCCACGGGCCTTGCACGATGTAGCTCAGCACCTGCACTGCCACATACACCAGCATCAGGCTGACCAGAATCTCGTTCGCATTGAACCGGTCCCGAAGCCAGGCCGTGATCGCGGCCCAGAACATGCCACCAAGCATGCCGGCCAGCAGCACCGGCAGCACGATCCAGCCGCCTGTGCCTTTGCCCGCCAGCAGCGCCACACCGCTGGCGGCCACGGCACCCAGGATGTACTGGCCTTCGGCGCCGATATTCCAGACATTGGAGCGAAAGCACACCGCCAGGCCAAGGGCTATCAGCAGCAGTGGCGTGGCCTTGACCACCAGTTCACCGATGGCGTAACCACTGGACAGCGGCTCCCAGAAGAACACCTGCAAGCCGCGCACCGGGTCCTTGCCCAGGGCCGCGAACAGCAGCACGCCCAGCAACACCGTGATGACCAACGCCAGCACCGGCGAGCCATAGCTCCAGGCACTTGACGGCTGCGGCCGGGCTTCAAGCTTAAGCATGGGCCGGCTCCCACAGGCCACTCATCCACTCGCCGATCATCTGTACTGTTGCCTGCTTCAGCGGCACTGAGGGCGAGAGCCGCCCCTTGGCAATCACATGCAGTCGGTCGCTGAGCTCAAACAACTCGTCCAGCTCCTCACTGACCACCAGCACGGCGCAACCGGCGTCGCGCAGTTCCAGGATCTCGGCGCGGATCTGTGCCGCCGCTCCCACATCCACGCCCCAGGTGGGCTGTGACACGATCAACAACCGCGGCTTGGCATCGATCTCGCGCCCGACGATGAACTTCTGCAGGTTGCCACCCGAGAGCGAGCGGGCCACCGCGTTCGGGCCGCCGGCCTTGACGTTGAAGCGCCGGATGATGTCGACCGCTTGCGCCTTCAGCCGCCGGGTGTTGATCCAGCCACCGGCCAGGTGCGGCATGCTGATGGCGTCACTGCGCGTGAGCAACAGGTTGTGCGCCAGCCCCAGGGTGGGCACGGCGCCACGGCCCAGCCGCTCCTCGGGCACGAAATGCAGTCCCAGACGCCGGCGCGCGCCCGGATGCAGGCGTGCCATGTCAGTCTCGGCCATGGCAATGCTGCCCGGCGCGGCACGAACATCCTCGCCGGAAAGCGCATACAGCAATTCCTTCTGGCCGTTGCCCGAAACCCCGGCGATGCCAACGACCTCGCCAGCGCAGACCTGCAGGCTAATGCCGTCCAGATCGACCCCGAACTGGTCCTCGCGCGCAAGGCTCAGGGATCGCACGGTGAGCACCGGCGCGCCTGCGGCCTGGGGCCGGTGCACCAGTTGCGGTGGCTCGGCACCGATCATCAGGCTGGAGAGCGAAGCATTGGTCTCGTTGGCGGGGTTGCACACGCCCGTGACCTTGCCACCGCGCAACACGGTGCAGGCAGTACACAGGGAACGGATCTCATGCAGCTTGTGGCTGATGTAGAGGATGCTGCAGCCTTCGCCGACGAGTTGACGCAGCACCACGAACAGCTTGTCCACGGCTTGCGGTGTCAGCACCGAGGTCGGCTCGTCCAGGATCAGCAGCTGTGGGTTGGTCAGCAGCGCGCGGATGATCTCCACCCGCTGCATCTCGCCCACGCTTAAAGTGTGGACTGGCCGCGCCGGATCGATGTCCAGTCCATATTCGCGCGCCTTGGCCGTAATCCGGGCCGTGACCTCCTGCAGCTTGAGACTCTTGTCGAGCCCGAGCCAGACGTTTTCGGCCACGGTGATGGTGTCGAACAGGCTGAAATGCTGGAACACCATGCTGATGCCCAGGGCCCGCGCCTCCTGCGGGTTGCGGATGTGCACCGGCTGACCGTTGAACAGGACGGTTCCGGCATCAGGCTTGACCGAACCGTAGATGATCTTCATCAGGGTCGACTTGCCGGCGCCGTTCTCGCCCAGCACCGCATGCGCCTCACCGGGCGCCACGCTCAGCGAGACATCGCTGTTGGCCACCACCGCCGGATAGCGCTTGGTGATGCCTGACAGCTGCAACCGCATCTGGCTCAAGATTCACCCCCAGTTTTCACTGGCAAATACTTCCGGAAGGCGCATATATAAAACACAGAGCGCTACTCTTTACGTAGCGCCGCGGCAACCGTCTTGACCCGCTCGCGCAGCCAGCGGGCCGACTGCGAGGCGTGGCTGCGCTCGTGCCAGAGCTGGTAATAGCGCATGCGGGGAAAGGCAACCGGGCACTCCAGAATATGCACCGGCAACCGCTCCACGAAACGTTCACAGTACTGGCGGCCGGTGGTCAGCACCAGCAAGGTTGATGCCACCATCTCCGGGATCAGGCCGAAGTACGGGCAGCGGGCCGTGATGTTGCGCTGCAGTCCGAGCGATTCCAGATGATCGTCGATCACACCCTTGGCCCCCGGATGGGTGGCCCCCGGCGCAATGTGCTCAGCATGCAGCCAGGCCTCCTGGTCCCAGCCCCGGCGCACCGCCGGATGCTCTTTGGAGACCAGGCAGACCACCTCGTCGCCAAACAGCCGCCCCAGATGCAGGTCCTCCGGCGGCGTGGCCCAGTTGCCGATCACCAGATCTACCTCGCCCTGCGCCAGCTGGTGCCGGTAGTCGGAGCTGCCAGTGAGTGGCCGGATCTCGATCTGGCACAGCGGCGCCTGCGTGCGCACGGCCGCCACCAGCTGCGGCAGGAACAGCGGGTCCATGTAGTCACTGGCGGCAATCCGGAACGTGCTGGTGGCCAACCTGGGCTCGAAACCGCGGGCATCGGAGAACAGCATCTCGGCGGCACGCAAGATGCTAGCTGCTGGTTCGATCATGCGCAGCGCTGCGTCGGTGGGCACCATGCCGGGGCCGGAACGCACCAACAGCGGGTCACCGGCAAAGTCACGCAACCGTTTCAGGGACGCACTCACCCCGGGCTGGTGCATGCCCAACCGAACGGCCGCCCGGGAAACGCTGCGCTCAGTCAACACGGTGTGCAAAACCCTGATCAAGTGGAGGTCTATCTTGTCGAAAAGGGCATGCTCTTTCATACCTGCACTTGCATTGCTGTCATATCACGATGATTATGCGCAGAGATCGCGGCCTGTCTTACCCTTGTTGCGCACTTCTGCGGCCTATCCATGAGCACCCAACCGATCCGATTCATCCGCCGCGGCGCCGTTGTTACCCTCAGCGGTGTTGCGCCCGAACGCACTTTGCTGGAAGTGCTGCGCGAAGACCTGCATTGCACCGGCACCAAGGAAGGCTGCGGCGAGGGCGACTGCGGCGCCTGTACCGTGGTGCTGGCCGAGGCCGGGGATGGTGAGGCAGCGCTCAACTACCGGGCGGTCAACAGCTGCATCCGGCTGGCGCACTCCATCGACGGTATGGCCTTGTGGACCGTGGAAGACCTGGCCGCCACCGACGGTGCGCTGCACCCGGCGCAGCAGACCATGGTGCAGTGCCACGGCTCGCAGTGCGGTTTCTGCACCCCAGGCTTCGTGATGAGCCTGTTCGGCATGTACCAGAACCATGTCTGCCAGGGACGTGGCATCACGCGCGAAATCGCGGTCGAGGAGCTGTCGGGCAACCTGTGCCGCTGCACCGGTTACCGGCCGATCCTCGAAGCCGCGCAGGCGATGCAGGAGTTGCCACCGGTGCGCATAGACACCGGGGCACTGCGCCGGCAACTGCTGGCCCTGCGCGCCAACACCGCGCCGAAGGCCACTGGCGGCTATCTGTTGCCGCAGACCCTGGCCGAGCTACTGGCTTTGCGCGCGCGCCACGGCAGCGCCCAGGTGGTGGCCGGTTGCACCGACGTCGGCCTGTGGGTCACCAAACTGCACCAGCAATATGCCCGGATATTGGACCTGAGCCAGGTGGCGCAGCTGCGGCGCATCGAACACTATCCGCACCATATCGCCATCGGCGCCGCAGCGACGCTGCACGAAGCCTATGCCGCCCTGTGCCGGCAGCGGCCACAGCTGCGCAGCTTTGCCGCACGCTTTGCCGGCCTGCCGGTGCGCAATGCCGGCACCCTGGGCGGCAATGTGGCCAATGGTTCGCCCATAGGCGACTCGATGCCGCTGCTGATTGCGCTGGGCGCCAGCGTGGTGCTGCAAAGCGTGCGCGGCAGCCGCGAACTGGCGCTGGAAGATTTCTACACGGGTTACCGCAAGAACCGGCTGGCCGCGGACGAGTTGCTGACCTGGGTCAAGGTGCCGCGACCAGTCACGGGTGAGTTCCTGCGGGTCTACAAGATCTCCAAACGCTTTGACGACGATATCTCGGCAGTCTGTCTGGCGCTGCGCCTGAAGCGCAAGGGCGGCAAGGTGCACAGCATCACCATCGGCGCCGGCGGCGTGGCAGCGACGCCGGCGCGTGCGCTCGCCACCGAGCAGGCGCTGGCTGGCACCGCCTGGAGCCAGACCAGCGTGATGCGGGCGATGGCAGTGCTGCGCTCCGAGTTTCAACCGATAACCGACATGCGGGCTTCAGCCGCATACCGCAGCCAGGTGCTGGGCAATCTGCTGCAGCGCTTCTGGCTGGAGAGCCAGGGTGCGCGGGGTATCAATCTGGAGTCGCCGGTGCTGGGGGAAGCTGCATGAACGCTGCCGAGAAGTTCCTGGTTCGCAGCGCAACCGCGGGTACAGCAGCGGGCGTCGCGCGACCCCATGAAAGTTCTGCTGCCCATGTGGCCGGTGGCGCCACCTACGTGGACGACATCGCCGAGGTCCGTGGCACATTGCACGGCGCGCCCATCCTCAGCCCGGTGGCGCATGGCCGCTTGCTGGGCGTCGATGCCAGCGCCGCATTGGCCATGCCCGGGGTGCGCGGTGTAGTGCTGGCGCAAGACGTGCCAGGTGGCAAGATGTTGGCATCGTTCATCGGCGACGAGCCGATCTTCGCCCGCGACACGGTGCAGTACGTCGGCCAGGTTGTGGGCCTGGTAGTGGCCGACAGCGTGATGCAGGCCCGCCGCGCTGCGCGCAAGGTGCAGTTGCAGATCGAAGCTTTGCCGCCAGTGCTGGACGTGCGCCAGGCCCTGGCGGCGCAAAGCTATGTGCTGCCGCCAGTGACGGTAGCCCGGGGCGATGCCAACGCAGCCATGGTCAGATCGCCACACACCCTGAGCGGCTCCATGGACGTGGGTGGACAGGAGCACTTCTATCTGGAGGGCCAGGTGGCCTATGCCCTGCCGCAGGAACAGAACCAGTGGCTGGTCCATTCAAGCACCCAGCATCCGGGCGAAGTCCAGCACTGGGTGGCGCACGCCCTGGGCCTGGACAACCATGCGGTACGGGTGGAGTGTCGGCGCATGGGCGGTGGCTTCGGCGGCAAGGAAACCCAGGCCGGGCATCTGGCCGTTTGGGCCGCGGTGGCGGCACGAAAGACCGGCCGACCGGTCAAGCTGCGTCTGGACCGCGACGACGACTTCCAGATCACTGGCAAGCGCCACCCATTTGCCTACGACTATGCGGCCGGCTTTGACGACACTGGGCTGCTGCTCGCGCTCAAGGTCCGGATGGCAGTGAATTGCGGCTTCTCTGCCGACCTCAGCGGCCCGGTGGCCGACCGCGCCATCTTCCATTGCGATAACGCCTACTTCCTGGAGCATGTCGAGATCCAGTCCTTCCGCTGCAAGACCAATACCCAGAGCCACACCGCGTTTCGCGGCTTTGGGGGGCCGCAGGGCATGATCGTGATCGAAGCCATCATGGGTGACATCGCACGCCGCCTCGGGCTCGATCCGCTGGAGGTGCGCCGGCGCAACCTGTACGGCACGACCGAGCGCAATGTGACCCACTACCAGATGCCGGTGGAGGACAACATCCTCGCCCCACTGCTATCGAAACTGGAGCTTTCCGCGCAATACCAGAGCCGCAGGCAGGCCATTGCGCTCTGGAACCAGGACAGCCCGGTGATTCGCCGCGGCATTGCGCTGACGCCGGTCAAGTTCGGCATATCGTTCACCGCCACGCTGTTCAACCAGGCCGGCGCGCTGGTGCATGTGTACACCGATGGCAGTGTGCAGGTGAACCATGGCGGCACCGAGATGGGCCAGGGCCTGAACACCAAAGTGGCGCAGATCGTCGCCGACGAACTGGGCATCGCCTTTGACCGGGTGCTGGCCACGGCCAGCGATACGTCCAAGATCCCCAATGCCTCGGCCACGGCGGCTTCCGCCGGCACCGACCTCAACGGCCGGGCGGCGCAGTTCGCCGCCCGCCACGTGCGCGACAACCTGGCGGCCTTCGTCTGCGGCCTGGACGGCTGCGGCGCCGGTGCTATCCGGTTCGAGGGCGGCCAGGTGGTTTCACCGAGCGCCACACGTTCGTTCGAGGAGGTAGTGCATGCCGCCTACGCAAACCGGATTCAGCTCTGGAGCGACGGCTTCTACCGCACGCCGAAGATCCACTACGACAAGAGCACCCTGACCGGCCGGCCTTTCTACTATTTCGCCTATGGCGCGGCTTGCACCGAGGTGGCGATCGACACGCTGACGGGCGAGAGCCGGGTGCTCAAGGTGGACATCCTGCATGACGTGGGGCGATCCATCAACCCGGCCATCGACATAGGCCAGATCGAGGGCGGCTTCATCCAGGGCATGGGCTGGCTCACCACCGAGCAGCTGGTCTGGAACGACAAGGGTGTGCTCAGCACCCATGCACCGAGCACCTACAAGATCCCAGCCACAGGAGACATACCGCGCCACTTCAACGTCGCCCTCTGGCCTGAGCCAAACCGCGAAGACAACGTGTTTGGCAGCAAGGCGGTGGGTGAACCGCCCTTCATGCTGGCCATCAGCGTGTATGAGGCCCTGCGCGACGCCATTGCCGCGGCCCGCGACGACAACCGGCCGGTTTCTCTGACCGCTCCGGCCACGGCCGAAAACGTGCTGCGCGCCCTGGGCTGAGGCTGCCCGGCGCCGGCAACACCAGTTCCGCCGGCGGAACTGGCGCGCCATTGCCGTGCTTACCCGGTATTGGGGCTCAGGAGGCTGCAATAGACTAGCCGGGTGACCGCCGCAACCGCCTCGCTGCTGATATCCGCCCTGCTCGGGGGTCTGGGTGCGGCGCTGGCCGGTTGGTGGCTGTGGCAACGCCAATTGCGCACAGCGCAGGCCAAAGCACCGCCGCATGGGCCCGACACCTTCGAGGCCATGTTCCAGACCCTGCCGGACGGCGCCGGCAGTACCCGCATAGCCGACGGCCGCTACATCGAGGTCAACCACGCCTTCGAGCGTGTCATGGGTTACGACCGCACCGACGTGATAGGGCGCACCTCGCTCGAAATGGGCATCTGGGCCAGTGCCGAGGAGCGCGACCGCATGTTGGCGGAGTTTGTCCGCTACGGCCAGGTTGATCGGCTGGACATGGTGGCGCGCCACAAGAGCGGGCGGCTGATCCCTGGCCAGATGTCAGCCCGGCGGACCCAGATTGGCACAGAGCCCTGCTTCGTCTGGGTGTTTCGGGACCTCAGCCACGAGCGCGAGGTCGAAAACCAGCTGATATTCAACAAGGCGGCGCTCGATGCTGCCGGGCGCATGGGTCGTTTGGGCGCATGGGTCATCTATTACGACCAGTTGCAGCCCGACTACTGGTCGCCAATGTGCCGCGAGATGACGGGCATCGAGGCGGACGCGCCGGTGCCCCAGGATTTCGCCGAGCGCTTTGTGCTGCCCGAGCATCGCGCGCAGCTGCGGGAGCTGGAACGTCGCTGCCGCGAGCAGCACATCGGCTGGGACACTGAGCTGGAGATCAGCCGGGCTGACGGACAGCGGCTGTGGCTGCGGATCGTCGGCGAACCGGTGGTCGAGAATGGACAGTTGGTGCGCATCCAGGGGCTGATGCAGGACATCGACACCAGCCGACGCAATCTGGAGCGGCTGCGCCAGACCGAAGAGAAGTTCGCCCGCATCTTCCTGGTCCTGCCCGAGGCCATGACGATCATCAATGCCCGCAACGGCCGTTACCTCGACGTCAACCCGGCATGGGAAGCGCTCACCGGCCACACGCGTGAGGCTGCTCTGGGCCGAAACGGCGTGCACCTCGGCCTGTTCGACCAGGCCTACGGTGAAGGCCTGCGCCTGCAGTGGCAGAACGCCGCCCGCAGCGACGACCAGGAGATCGAGATCACCACCCGCGGCGGCGATCGCCGCGTGACCCTGGTGTCCATGCGCGCTCTGGTGATCGAGGGCCGGGCCTGCTGGATTTCGATGCACCGCGACATCACCGAGCGCCGCAGGGTGCAGGCCCGGATTCAGGAGCGTGAGGAGCAGCTGTCGCTCAGCGTTGCCGCCGCCAACCTGGGCATGTGGGACTGGGACATGGCGGCGGGACTGCTCACAGGTAACCCACGCTGGCACGAGCTGCGCTGGCTGCCGACCGATGCCGCCGCCGTGACGCTGGCGCAGGTGCAGGCCAGAATCCATCCCGATGACCTGCTCCTGATGCGGACCGCGGTCGAGTCCCAACTGCGTCACAGCGAGCATGCCTTTGACGTGGTCTCGCGCAGTGTGGCGCCAGATGCCAGCGTGCGCTGGATCCGCGACATGGGCAAGGTCGTGGCGCGCAGCGCGCAAGGCCAAGCCCTGCGCATGCTGGGACTGACCATGGACGTGACCGACCAGCGGGAACGCCAGGATCGGCTGCAACAGCTGGCGCACTATGACCCGCTGACCGGGCTGCCAAATCGGGTGCTGCTGGCGGACCGGATGAAACAGGCCATGGCACACGCCGAGCGCACCGGCGAAATGCTGGGCGTGGTCTACCTGGATCTGGACAGCTTCAAACCGGTCAACGACCGGCTCGGCCACAGTGCGGGCGACCTGCTGCTCAAGGAGATTGCCACCCGGCTGCCCCATGCCATGCGTGCTGCCGATTCGGTAGCCAGACTGGGTGGCGACGAATTCGTATTGTTGCTGGAGGGCCTCACCAGTGTCTACGACTGCGAACTGGCGCTGCAGCGCGCCATGGCGGCGATCTGCGCGCCCTGTACGGTGGCGGGCGAGGAGGTGACGGTCACGGCCAGCATGGGCGCCACACTCTATCCGGGGGACCACAGCGACGCCGACACGCTGCTGCGCCACGCAGACCAGGCCATGTACCAGGCCAAGCAGTCTGGTCGCAACCGCTTTCACTTCTTTGACTCGGGACAGGAACAGGCCACACGCGACCGCAACGAGCGCATGGTTGAGCTGCGTCGCGCGCTGCAGGAAGGCGAATTCGTGCTGTATCTGCAGCCGCGGGTGAACATGCGCAGTGGCCAGGTCATTGGCGCCGAAGCGCTGGCACGTTGGCAGCATCCGCAACAGGGATTGTTGACACCGGCGCACTTCCTCGCCGACATCGAGGGCTCGGAGCTGAATGCGGTCTTTGGCGAGTGGGTGATCGGCTCGGCCCTGCAGATATTGCAGAGCTGGCAGGCGCAGGGTCTGGGCTGGGCGCTGAGCATCAACATCACGGCCCGGCATCTGCAGACCGCAGGCTTCGGGGCCATGCTGGCGCAGCGGCTGCGCCAGTGTCCAGTGGTGAGACCGCGGCTGATGGAGCTGGAAGTGACGGAGAGTGGCTCTCTGTCCGACCTGGACGCCGCCGTCAGCGTGATCGACCAGCTCCATGCACTGGGCGTGCAGTTGTCCCTGGACGATTTTGGCACCGGCTACTCCTCGCTGACCTACCTGCGCCGGCTGCCGGTCGACACCCTGAAGATCGACCAGAGCTTTGTCCGCGACATGCTGCATGACCCGGACGACCGCGCCATCGTGCGCGGCGTCATCGGCCTGGCCGAATCCTTTGGCCGCGCCGTGGTAGCGGAGGGCGTGGAAAACGCGGCGCAGGGCGGCCTGCTGCTGGACATGGGCTGCGAGCTGGCCCAGGGCTATGGCATTGCAAGGCCCATGCCGCAGGCCGAATTCGCACCCTGGGCCAGCCACTGGAGCGAGAACTGGAACCCGGATTCATCCTGGCGACAACCCTTCGTGGGTTAAGGTGCCCGGTAGCGCGCGCACCCGGTCACCGAGTTCGGCATAGGCTTCGTCAGAGGGGTAGATCAAGCGCACCGGATGGCCCTTGAGCCCATGCTCGGCGTAACCCAGGATCTGGCACATATGGTGGCCCAGCAGCTCGAAACGACCGGCACGGGTAAACAGGATGCCAACCGAGGCGTTGTTCAGGATGGCGCGCATCTGCTCCACCATCTCGGCCTGCGACTGCATGGCCCGCTCGCGCGTGATAGTGACCTCCCGGAACACATCCACCAGGTCGCCAATCTCGCCGCTGGCTTCAGGCCTGCCCTGATCCGCCGGCACGCGACCGTGCAAGATCTGCTGGGCCCGATCGCGCAGCTCACTCATCGGATGGGTCATCCACAGGGCCAGCAGCGCCGAGACCGGCATGGTGAATGTGACGGCGGCGCGGGCCGCGCCGTAGTCGGGTTCGGGCTCGCCAATCCGGGCCGCTGACGTGGACATCGTTGCCCGGAACTCCGGGTGGTCGGAAATGTCACTCACCGGCGCGTTGCGCCTGGCCCTCGGCAAAACGCGCCAGAACCTGGCCGTTGGCATCCGCCACCGTCAGCGACGCGAAGGTCTGGCGCGTCAGCGCCCGCGCCTGGACGGCGTCCTGCAGTGCCACGCTGTCGCGCAGCAAATCCGGTGTCAGCTGGCTGGCCAGCAAGCGCAGGATGTACTGGATCTGCGCCGCTTTGCCGTTGAGCATGTCGGCCACCAGTTCGGCTTCACCGGTCTGCTGTTCCAGCAGCAGCCGTGTCGCCACCCCTCCGCTCTGACTGGAAACAAAGTACGTGGATGACAGGCTGGCGATCAATGCCGAGGCCACGACCACCACCACCTTGAACTTCAGGGTGCGCAACAGCTCGCGCAGACCCATCGGTGCTGCCTGCCTGAACGCGCTGGTCACCGGCTCGCTCATGGCGACAGATGCGGATTGGGGAACAGGACCATGGTGCCAATGGGTTGCGTCAAGCGTACAGCCAGACAGGCACAGCCTGCCACTGGGAGGCGTTGCTCCCCGGGCATTTCATGTTACCGCGCCGGCTGCGGGCCCGGAAAACAACTCCACCAGCAAGGCGGCGAGCCAGCGGTTGCCAGGGTCGGCCTCTAATCGACGGCTCCAGTGCAGCGACACCGTGAAGTCGCGCAACGGCAATGGCGGCTCGATGATGGCGTAGCCACCATCCTCGGCAAAGCCACTGGCAATGTTGCGCGGCATCACCACCGCCAGATCGGTGGCACGCACGATCGCCGGCAGCACCATGAAATGCTCGGTGGTCAGGCGCAGCCGATCCTGCAGTTGCAGCATTTCCAGGATCCGTAGCGTGTCGGAGTGGCTGCGCACGGCCACGAACTCCAGTTGCTGCAGATCGGCCGTCCGCTGCCTGGCCGGGCGCCGCCGCCGGCGTTCGAAAGTCTGCAGGAAGGGATGCTGATGGCGCAGCAGGATGATGTAGCGGTCGCGCAGCAGTTGCACCCGCTGGGTGTCGCGCACGCCGGGCAGGAAGCCGAAGGCAAAGTCTATCCGGCCCTCGTCCAGCGCGGCGGCAATGGCTCCGGGGGGCATCGGCGCTGTTTCCACCCGCACGCCCGGTGCGCGCTGGCGCAGGGCGCACATCAGCTCGGGCAGGAAGCGCGCCTCGCCAATATCGCTCATGTGCAAGCGGAACACCTTGCGCGAAGCCAGCGGTGCAAACTGCACCGACTCGTTCAGCGCCCGCTCCAGAGTGCCCAGCGCCGACTGCACGGCCTCGGCCAGGCGGCTGGCCTTGGGTGTGGGCTGCACGCCGGTGCCGCTGCGCATGAACAACGGGTCCTGCAGTAACAGGCGCAGCCGCGCCAGGCCATGGCTGGCAGCCGGCTGGGTCAGGTCCAGCGACTCGGCGGCGCGGCTGACGCTGCGCAGGCGATGCACCGCACCGAACAGCCGCAACAGATTGAGATCAATGTCCTTGATATGCATGAGATTCATATTGCATAGAACTTTTATTCTATTGCCGGCGGACCCAGCGACACCGACACTGCGCCCTGCCCGGCCCCGTCCTGATCCCACCCCCACACCTGCACACCCCCGATGGAAGTCTCTTTCAGCCGCGAGATCGAACTGCTGGCGCTTGGCAGCGGCGCGGAATTCCATGGCGAAGGCATCCTGGCCATCACCAAGGCGCTGCTGCAGTCTGGCGTGGCCTATGTCGGCGGTTACCAGGGCGCGCCGGTGTCGCATCTGCTCGACGTGATGGTGCAGGCCAAGCCTTACATGGATGCCCTGGGCGTGCATGTGCAGGCCTGTGCCAACGAGGCGGCCGCCGCGGCAATGCTTGGCGCGTCGATCCACTACCCGCTGCGTGGCGCTGTGACCTGGAAGTCCATAGTCGGTACCAACGTCGCCGCGGATGCCCTGTCCAACCTGTCGTCACCCGGAGTACATGGCGGCGTGCTGATTGTGGTGGGCGAGGACTACGGCGAGGGTGCCAGCGTGATCCAGGAGCGCAGCCACGCCTATGCCCTGAAGTCCTCGATGTGCCTGCTCGACCCGCGGCCGGACCTGGGCCACATGGTGCAGATGGTCGAGCAGGGCTTTGCCTTGTCCGAGGCCTCCAATATGCCGGTGATGCTGGAGCTGCGCATCCGGGCCTGCCATGTGCGTGGCAGTTTCGTCTGCAAGGACAATGTTGCGCCGGCGCTGTCCAGTCTGCTGCAGCAGGCCGAGCCGGCGCCTTTCGATTACGCCCGGCTGGCACATCCGCCAGTGACCTTCGGCCAGGAGAAGCGCAAGTTCGACCAGCGCATTCCGGCGGCGCGCCAGTTCATCCTGGAGCAACAGCTCAACGAACTGATGCCCGGCGTACGCAGCGACCTTGGGCTGGTGGTGCAGGGCGGCATCTACAACGCCCTGATCCGGGCGTTGCAACAGTTCGGCCTGTGCAACGCCTTTGGCGACAGCCAGATCCCGATCCTGGTGCTCAATGTCACCTATCCGCTGGTACCGGAGCAGCTGGGCGCCTTCTGCGCCGGCAAGCGCGCGGTGCTGGTGGTGGAGGAAGGGCAGCCTGAATACATCGAACAGGAACTTGCCACGGTGCTGCGCCGGCTCGATATCCAGACGCCGCTGCACGGCAAGGACCTGCTGCCACGCGCCGGCGAGTACAGCGTGGAAACGATCGCAGGTGGGCTGCTGCAGTTCCTGGAGCTTCACGGCACGGCTGACGATACTGCGGCGCTGCCGACACCTGCCTCGGCCGCGGCACGCGCCTGGCTGGATGGCAACCAGGCGCGGCGCGCAGCCGTGCAGCAGACACTGGCGACGCAGTTGGAACACGGCCTGCCGGCGCGGCCGCCGGGCTTTTGCATCGGTTGCCCGGAGCGGCCGGTGTTCTCGGCGCTCAAGCTGGCACAGCAGGACGTGGGCGCGGTGCACATTGCCGCCGATATCGGCTGCCACGCCTTTGGCACCTTTGCGCCGTTCTCGTTCGGCCACTCGATCCTGGGCTACGGCATGAGCCTGGCGAGCCGGGCCGGGGTCTCCCCGGTGATGCAGCGGCGCACCCTGTCGATCATGGGCGACGGCGGCTTCTGGCACAACGGCCTGCTCACCGGCGTGCAGTCATCCCTTTTCAACGGCGACGACGCGGTGCTGCTGATCTTCAAGAACGGCTACTCCTCGGCCACCGGCACCCAGGAGCTGATCTCCACGCCGAGCAGTGACAGCCGCGCAGCAAATGCCGAGGCGATGCAAAGCCAGACCCACACCAACACCACGATCGAGCGCACGCTGCAGGGCCTGGGTGTGCAGTGGCTGCGCACGGTCCACAGCTACGACGTGGCGGCCATGCGCGGCACACTGAACGAGGCCTTCATTACCCCCGCAGCCGGTCTGAAGGTGATCGTGGCGGAGGGCGAATGCCAGCTTGAGCGCCAGCGCCGCGTCAAGCCCTGGATCGCCGGCCTGCTGCAACGCGGCGAACGGGTACAACGGGTGAAGTACGGCGTCGATGAAGACGTGTGCAACGGCGACCATGCCTGCATCCGCCTGTCGGGCTGCCCTACCCTGACGCTCAAGGACAACCCCGATCCGCTGAAGCTGGACCCGGTCGCCACCGTGATCGATGGCTGCGTGGGCTGCGGCCTGTGTGGCTCCAACGCCCACGCCGCCACGCTCTGCCCGTCGTTCTATCGGGCCGAGGTGGTGCAGAACCCGCGCTGGCACGAGCGCCTGGTCGCAAGCGTGCGCGAGCGCCTGGTACGCGCACTGCGCACCTAGGTCCCCGCCATGACCCGACCTATCACCTTGCTGATCTGCGCCTTGGGTGGCGAAGGCGGTGGCGTGCTGACCGAGTGGCTGGTGGGGATCGCCCGCGACAGTGGCTTCGCGGCGCAGAGCAGCTCGATCCCCGGTGTAGCCCAGCGCACCGGCGCCACCACCTACTACCTGGAAGTGTTTCCCACGCCGCTGGCACAGCTGCAGGGTCGGCGCCCGGTATTCAGCCTGAATCCGGTGCCGGGCGCGCTCGATGGCCTCTTGTCATCAGAACTGCTGGAAACGGCGCGCCAGATCGGCAATGGCATGGTCAACCCGGAGCGCACGCTGGTGATCAGCGCCAGCAACCGGACGCTGACCACGGCCGAGGCCATGCATGGCGGGGACGGCCGCACTGCCAGCGCACCGCTGCTGGAACTCATCCGGCAGCAGGCCCGCGCCCACCACCTGCTCGACATGTCCGCACTGGCGCGGCGCCACGGCACCATCGTCAGCGCCGTCATGCTCGGCGCCCTGGCCGGCAGTGGCTTGCTGCCATTCCCGCACGTCCACTACGAGTCTGTGATCCGGCGCAGTGGTCGTGGCGCTGCCGCCAGCCTGGCAGGGTTTGCAGCCGCCTGTGCCCTGGTCGGCCAGCAGCGCACACAGACCCAGGTGATTGCCGATTTGCTGGCTGAGCAGGAGCACTCCGTGCCTCCCCGTAGCGCCTTGCGGCCAGACCTTCCTCCCGCCATCGAAGCGCGTTTTCCGCCCCAGGTGCGGCCCATGCTGGCCCTGGGCCTGGCCCGGGTGCGGGAATACCAGGACCAAGCCTATGCCGAACTGTACCTGCGGCGCCTGGACCGGGTGTTGCAAGCCGAGCGCGCTGCCGACGCTGCTGAGGTCCAGGGTTTTGCGGTGACCTCCGAGATGGCGCGCTGGCTGGCGTTGTGGATGGCATTTGACGACATCGTGCGTGTGGCCGATCTGAAGAGCCGCGCCAGTCGCTGGCAACGCGTGCGCAGCGAGGTCAAGGCCGGGGATCAGGACCTGCTCAATGTCTACGACCATTTCAAGCCGGGCGTGCCCGAGTTTGCCGCGCTGCTGCCGCCGCGCATTGCGCAGTCCATGCTGCGCTGGGACGCCAGGCGCGTGGCCGCCGGCAAGCGGCCCTGGGCCTTGGCACTGAAAGTGGGGTCGCACGCGGTATTGGGCATGCTCGCATTGCGCGCCCTGGCCAGCCTGAAGTGGCTGCGCGTGCGCGGCAGCCGCTACGCGACCGAGCAGTCGATGATCGATCAGTGGCTGGCAGGCGTGCTCGCCGGCACCCGCCGCCACTGGCGCCTGGGGCATGAGATCGCGTTGTGTGGCCGGCTGATCAAGGGTTACGGCAGCACCAACGAGCGCGGCAAGCAGAACCTGCTGCATGTACTGGAACATCTGGCCAATGGCGCCGACCCGCTGGCGGCAGCGCTGGCCGTGGCTGCAGCGCGCGAGGCCGCGCTGGCTGACGAAGCCGGCGCGGCCCTGGACGCAACATTGCTGCAGCACGGTGCACCGGCGCGTCCGCTCAAGGAGCAGCCGATCCGCTGGCAGCGCCCGCCCAAGGCACTGGCGGCTGGCAAGCGAGGCTGAAACAGCGCTGGACATCCATCGCCCGACAACCGAACCGAAGGAGACACCATGATCCGATCCCGCATCTCCCGCTACCTCGCCGGCGCGGCCGCGCTCGCGCTGGCCGCTGTGCTCGGCGGGCTGGCCCCGCCGGCGCTGGCGCAGGGGGCCTGGCCGGCCAAGCCGATCAAGGTCATCGTCAGCTTCCCGCCAGGCGGCGCGGCGGACCAGATCGCCCGGGCCATCGCCCAGCCGCTGCAAGAGGCACTGGGGCAGTCGGTGGTGGTGGAGAACCGGGCTGGAGCGGGCGGCAACATCGGCGCCGATGCCGTTGCCAAGTCGCCGCCAGACGGCTACACCCTGTTGATGAGTTCCGGCGGCACGGTGTCGATCAACCCGCACCTGTACGCCCGGATGCCCTTCGATCCCACCCGGGACCTGGTGCCGGTCGCGGCCGCAGCCCGGGTGCTGGTGTTCCTGGAAGTGAATCCGGCGAAAGTGTCGGCCGACAACGTGAATGAGTTTCTGGCATTCCTCAAGGCCCATCCCGGACGCGTTAGCTTCGGCTCGCCCGGCAATGGCAGGTCCCCGCATCTGGCCGGCGTAATGATGAAGGCCGGGGCTTCG
>JANMKM010000313.1:0-6864 GCA_031372035.1 Rhodoferax sp.
GAGATGGAGGCAAGCAATACGCGGTTCGCATCAAGGACTTGATCAAACGCGGCGACATGTCGGCCAATGTCGAGATGAAACCCGGTGACGTGCTCATCATCCCGCAAGGCTGGTTCTAAGCTGTCCATACCGATGGCCTACAGGTGACCGCAGGAACCAATAGCGGGCACCCTCAACATTTGAACGATGAATTTACCCAATGGATGAGTTGATTGGTCAGGTTTCCATCATCCTCAAGGGAATGTGGAAGCACCGTTGGCCAGGGCTGATGGTGGCGTGGGTTGTCGCTGCCATCGGTGTCGCCATGGTTTTGGCGGTTCCGGACAAGTACGAGGCAAGTGCTCGAATTTATGTGGATACACAGTCCATCCTGAAGCCATTGATGGCGGGTCTGGCGATACAGCCGAACGTCGATCAGCAAGTATCGATGTTGAGTCGCACACTGATCAGTCGGCCAAATATGGAGAAGCTTGTCCGAATGGCTGATTTGGATCTGGGCACCCGGTCAAAGGAGGCTCAAGACGCCTTGATTGACGAACTAACCCGAGGCCTGCAAATCAAGAATGCTGGACGGGATAATCTCTATTCGCTTTCCTACCGTGATCCAAGTCCTGACAAGGCCAAACGTGTTGTCCAGTCTTTGGTATCCATCTTCATCGAATCCAGCCTGGGAGACTCTCGCAAGGATTCGGATACTGCGAAGAAATTCATTGATGAGCAAATTAAGATCTATGTTGGCAAACTCGAGGAGGCGGAGGCCAGACTTAAGGAGTTCAAGCTGCGCAACCTGGAACTGCAAGCGGGTGATGGCAAGGACATGACAACCCGGCTGGCCGAAGTCAACGCCCAATTGAACCAGGCGCGGTTGGAGTTGCGGGAAGCGGAAAATGCGCGCGACTCGGCGAAGAAGCAAATCGAGGCCGAAAAGGGCATTGGCCAAGGCATGGGCTCCACAACACCGAGTTTGCTGCGTGAATCGAGCATGGCGCTCGCAACGCCTGAAATCGACTCGCGCATTGACGGGCAGAAGCGTGCGCTGGACGCCTTGTTGCAGCGCTATACCGAGCAACATCCAGATGTGGTCGGCGCACGTCGTCTGATCAAAGACCTTGAAGAACAAAAGCGCAAGGAAATCATCGAGTTGCGCAAGACGGCCTTTGCCAACCCGGTGTCCAGTGGCGGCGCCCCTGTGAGCATGGCCAGCCAGGAGTTGGGTCGTTTGCTCGCCACATCGGAGGTGCAGGTGGCATCCTTGCGAGCCCGGGTCGGTGAATATGAGGCACGCTACAAGAGAGCGCGGGAGTTGATGAAATCTGCCCCCCAGCTGGAAGCGGAGTACACGCAGCTGAACCGGGACTACGGCATCCATCAGAAGAATTACCAGGACCTGGTTTCCCGGCGCGAGTCGGCAACGATGTCGGGTGACCTCGAAGGCGCGTCCGGCGTTGCGGATTTCCGATTGATCGACCCCCCGAGAGCTTCCCCAAAGCCCGTGGCACCCAACAGACTGCTGTTGGCCCCGATGGCTCTGCTGGCCGCGCTTGGCGCTGGTATCGCCGCCGCGTTCGCCATGAGCCAGATGCGGGCGGTATTCTTTGATCCGCAATCGCTCAGCAGCGCGATGGGTCTGCCGCTGCTCGGCGTCGTCACCCTTGTGTTGACGGAAGCCGAAAAGCGCCGTGAGAAGTCAGACCTCAAGCGCTTCGTGATCGCTTCCAGCAGCCTTGTAGGACTTTTCATTGTCGGAATGATCGTTGTGGCATTGCTCTCCGGGCAACTGGTTTAGAACACGCATGAGCAGCCTCATCGAACAAGCTACCCAGCGCCTGGAACAATTGCGTCGCGCCGGCGCAGTCATGCCTGACGCGGTCGAGCCGGCACGGACCATACCTGTGCCCAGCGTCACGGCACCAGTGCCGCCACAGGCTCCCCCTGCCCCAACTGCGGCGCCAGTTGCACATCCAGCACCTGCTGATCAGCCTTCGGCGTCCATTGTTTCGCGCCGGGTCGAACTCGACTTCGACGCACTTGCAAACAGCGGCATCGTCAGCCCGAATGCGCCGCGCTCCCAAATTGCTGATCAATACCGGGTCATCAAGCGGCCCTTGATCAGCAATGCGATGGGCAAGGGTGCCTCAGTCATCAACAACGGCAACCTGATCATGGTGACGAGTTCTCTGGCAGGCGAGGGCAAGAGTTTCACGGCCATCAATCTTGCCCTGAGCATTGCCACGGAGTTGGACAACACCGTGATGCTGGTGGACGCCGATGTCGCGCGGCCTTCTGTACTGCGGGTGCTCGGACTGCCCAACGGACCCGGGTTGCTCGACATGCTGCTCGACGACTCTGTGGATATGCCCCAGGTACTGTTGCGCACCAATGTCGACAAGTTGAGCATCCTGCCGAGCGGAACCCCACATCCGCGGGCGACCGAGCTTCTGGCCAGTGATGCCATGACCCGGTTGCTGGCGGCCATGGCCAAACGCTATGAAGACCGGATCATCATTTTTGATTCGCCGCCCTTGTTGTTGACAACCGAGGCGCGGGTATTGGCATCGCACATGGGACAAGTCGTCATGGTGGTACAGGCCGAAAAAACCTTGCAAGCCGACGTGATTCAAGCTTTGTCCACCATTGAGTCCTGCCCGGTCAAGTTGCTGGTACTCAACCAGGCCCGCGCAGACTCCAAGGGACGGTACGGTTATGGCTACGGCTATGGCTACGGCTATGGCAAAGAAGACGCTTAGCCACTGCTAACCTGCCGAAGATGTTCGACGCGATCTGCTCTAAAGCCGCCCCTCGATCTGGCGCCGCCCACCCCCTCAAGGCCATTGCCGCGCTGGCCGCCATTGCCTGGCAGGTGACGCCTTCGGCACAGGCACAAGAGGGCGGCATTGCAAGCCATAGCGGGTTTACCATTGCTCCGCGTGTCTCGGTGATGGAGACTGTGACCAACAACGTGGGGCTCAGCAGTGCCAATCCGCAGGCCGAACAGATCACCGACGTCAGCGCCGGGTTCCGGATTGCCAGCGGTAGCTCCAGACTCAGCGGCTACGTTGACTACACCCTGCACCAACTGCTGTATGCGCAGGGAACGTCTGGCAGATCGACACAAAATCAACTCAACGCCCTGGGCACGTTCCAGGCCGTTGAGAACTGGGCTTACCTGGATTTCAGCGGCGTCATTTCGCGCCAGGCGATTTCCGCCTTTGGCGCCCAGTCGCGGGACAACGATGCCGTCAACAGCAACTTCACCGAAAGCCGAACGCTTCGGCTTTCGCCCTATGTACGTGGCCACTTGGGATCCTTGGCCAGTTATGAGGCGCGTTACGGCGTTACCTCAACCAGCAGCAAGTCGAACCTGTTGTCAGACTCGAGGCAGCAGGACGGCAGCTTGCAACTCAGTAGCACGTCCAGTGCCGCAAGCATCTCGTGGTCGATCAACGCCAGCCGCCAGTTGTCGGAATACGCCAGCGGCGGGCGGGCCACAGAGGCCGACAGTTTGCAAGGTCGGGTGAACTATACGGCCACACCGCAATTGCGCTTCTTCGCTACCGGCGGTACCGAGTCGAATAACTACAGCAGCGCTGGCAAGGAAAGTCACTCCACTTCCGGGTGGGGCGCCGATTGGTCGCTGTCGGACCGCACCAAGGTTGCGGCCACACAGCAGCGCCACGCATTTGGCGAGACTCACGGACTCACCTTGGACCACCGCACGGGCAGGACGTCGTGGACCGTCAGCGATACACGCAGCGTCACAAGCAACACCGGTCAGGGCTCCGCCAGCCTGGGTTCCAACTATGACCTCCTGTTCGCGCAATACGCCGCAGTCGAGCCGGACCCCCAAAAACGTGCGCAATTGGTAAACGCGTTCTTGCAAGTCAGCGGCATTGATCCGAACACGGTGGTCGTTGGCGGCTTTCTGACAAACGCAATCAGCCTGCAGCGGTCGCAAAACCTGTCCTTCGCCCTGCTTGGCGTGCGTGACACGATCACGTTTTCGGCATCGCGCACCGAAAGTCGCCGCTTGGACACCATGTCCAACGTGGCCGATGATCTGGGGAACGCCAACCTGGTTCGTCAACGCGGGTTCAGCGTCAGCTATTCGCACCGCCTTACGCCTGAGGCCGCGCTAAGCGTTCAATTGCAACAACAGGTGAGTTCCGGCACCTCCGGGCAGCAAGACACCACATTGAATGCCCTGAATATCAATTTATCCACAAGATTGGGCGCCAAGACTTCGACGTCGTTCGGGGCACGGCGCAATCTCTTTGACGGTAGCGCGGGAACGGCGTACAACGAGTCTGCTCTCTTTGGCACCTTGAACATGCAGTTTTAGCCCATGTACGAAGCTTTCTACGGGTTAAACAGCAAGCCGTTTCAACTCAACCCTGACCCCAGTTTCTACTACGCCAGCAAGCAGCACCGGCGGGCGAAGGCCTACCTGGAGTATGGGGTGCTGCGCAACGAAGGCTTCATCGTCATCACCGGCGAAGTGGGTGCCGGCAAGACCACCATCGTGCGCGGGCTGCTGGACAGTCTGGACGCCAGCACAGTTGTCGCTGCCAATCTTGTCAGCACCCAGCTGGACGCCGAAGATACGCTGCGCATGGTTGCGGCCGCATTTGGCGTGCGCGTCAAGGATGTCGGCAAGTCTGACTTGCTGATGGCGCTTGAGGCCTTTCTGGTCAGCCAGACCAGCCAGACCAGCCAGGGCAAGCGCTGCCTGCTTATCGTCGATGAGGCTCAGAACCTGACACCCCGTGCTGTAGAAGAGCTGCGCATGCTGTCGAACTTCCAGCTGGGCAAGCAGGCCCTGCTGCAGAGCTTCCTGGTCGGGCAGCCTGAGTTTCGCGAGATTTTGCAGAGCCCCGAGATGCAGCAACTGCGCCAGCGTGTCACGGCCACCTGCCACATCGGGCCGCTCGATCTGGAGGAGTCCCAGGCCTACATCCTGCATCGGCTCAAGTGTGCCGGCTCCACCGGTCGCCCGAGCTTTGATGCACCGGCCTTCGAAGCAATATTCAAGGCCAGTGGCGGCATTCCGCGGCGCATCAACTCGGTCTGTGATCGCCTGTTGCTCCTGGGATTCCTGGGCAACAAGGAGAGTTTTGTTGCCGGCGATGTCGCCGAGGTAGTTAACGAAATTCAGGAGGAGTCGGCCGTACCCGTCAGCGCGCATCGTGAGATCAAGGGCTCTTGGCGGGATTCCGGGTTGACGGCTGTACACGACGCGTCTCTGGACATTGATCTCTCGCGCCTCGAGCTTGATCCCTCAACAGCTGACGCCATGTACAACCAGTTGCACCATCTTGGCGCTGAACAGTATGGCGGGCGCCTGCAGCGGCTTGAACGCAGCCTCTTGCGGCTCGAACGCGTCAATCTGGAAATTCTGACCATGTTGCAAAAATTGGTGGTGGTCGCGCGCCGGCCTCAACAGGATGACAAGGCGGCATCCACATGAATCCGACATCCGCAACTGCTGAACCACTAGCGACGATTGCCAATGCGCTGACGATCGATGTGGAAGACTACTTTCAGGTCTCGGCGTTTGAGCGCCATATTGCCCGCTCTGAATGGAACACGCGCGAGTGCCGCGTTGAAGGCAATGTCAACCGCATCCTCGACATGCTGGCTGCCAACAATACGCACGCTACATTTTTCACACTGGGATGGATCGCCGAACGCTATCCGCAACTGGTGCGGCGCATAGTGGCAGAAGGGCATGAGCTTGCCAGCCATGGCTATGGACACGAGCGCGCCAGCGACCAGACCAGAGACGCCTTCTTTGCCGACATCCAGCTGGCGAAATCAATCCTGGAAGACCTCGGCGGGCAGGAGGTCAAGGGCTACCGGGCGCCGAGCTTCTCGATCGGCACCGCCAACCTTTGGGCCTTTGATTGTCTGTCCAGGGCTGGCTACCGCTACAGTTCCAGCATCTATCCCATTCGGCATGACCACTACGGCATGCCCGATTCACCGCGCTTTGCCTACCCGGTGCGGGAGGGCCTGGTGGAGATTCCGGTCACGACACTGCGCCTGTTCGAGCGCAACTTGCCTTCCAGTGGTGGCGGCTACTTTCGCTTGCTGCCCTACGCGCTTTCGCGCTGGATGCTCAAGCGGGTCAACAGCAGCGACCGGCAAAGCGGCATCTTTTACTTTCACCCCTGGGAAATCGACACAGGTCAGCCGCGCATCGAAGGTATCGGCCGCAAGACCCGATTCAGACACTACGTCAACATCGACCGCATGGAAGGCAAGTTGCGTCAGCTGTTGCGCGACTTCAAATGGGGCCGCATGGACGTCGTTTTTCGCGACAAGCTGCCTGGCGAGGTCGCCGTTGTCTGAGGCAGAGCCGCTTCGGATCAAGCGTCTGGACATCGGCAATCCGCAGGGCACGAAAACCTGGGATGCCTATGTTCTGGGCCATCCACAAGCGAGCTTTTTCCACCGCGCAGGTTGGCAAAGGATCATCCGCAATGTCTTCAGGCATGACACCCACTTCCTGTATGCCGAAGAGAACGGCGAAATCCAGGGCGTGCTGCCCCTGGCACATGTCAACAGCTGGCTGTTTGGCAATGCGCTGGTAGGGCTGCCCTTTGCGGTCTACGGTGGCGTTATTGCCAGCAGCCCCGCCGCCGCGCAAGCGCTGGAAACTGAAGCGCAGCAGCTTGCCTTAAAGCTCGGCGTGGCGCATCTGGAATTGCGAAATGTCGACCAGCAACATGCAGACTGGCCCACCCAAACCCTGTACGTGACGTTTCGCAAAGCCATCCTCGACACCGAAGAGGCCAATATGCTGGCGATCCCGCGCAAGCAGCGGGCCATGGTGCGCAAGGGGATCAAGAATGGTCTAGTCAGTGC
>JANMKM010000315.1:0-2936 GCA_031372035.1 Rhodoferax sp.
GCCAGAAGCGCATGGAGCTGATGGCCGGCGCCGACCCGCGCCACGCCCTGGCCGTGACCGCCGCCACCGAACACTTCACTGCCATCTTTGCCGAGTGGATGCTGAGCCACCCGGAGCTGATGCACGCCACCGAGCCGCGCCTGAAGACCATGTGGCTGTGGCACAGCGCCGAAGAGGCCGAGCACAAGAGCACCGCGTTCGATCTGTACCAGGCGCTGGGCGGAAACCAGGACTGGCGCATCACCTGGTTCAAGCGCATCAGCATCATTTTCCTGAGCGACCTGCGGCAGCAGACCATTGCCAACCTGCGTGCCGACGGCACGCTGTGGAAGTGGGGCACCTGGCGCAGCGCCGCCCGGCACCTGCTGGGCCGCAACGGCCTGCTGCGCCAGACCTTTGGAGCCTGGCGCAGCTACTTCCGCGCCGACTTCCACCCCAGCCAGCAGCACAGCCCGCTGTCGGAAGACTGGCTGCGCGCCAACAGCGCCCAATTCAAGGTGGTCGGCGCCGCGGCCTGAGGCCTTGCGGGACAGACCGCAGCTGCGCGTAGCGAGCCAGCTCTGTCCCCAACTGATCGTCGGATGTCGGCTGTTGCGACGCCAGCTTTGGCGGCAAGCCCGCCGGCTGGCCGGCCAGCACTGACACCTTGGCGTCCCACCCGTAGCGGTGGGCACGCCTACACTCCTGCGCACAACAAAACTGCAGGAGACAAACATGATCCGTTTCAAGACCTGGGCCAGCGGCCTGATCGCAGGCGCTGCACTGCTGGCGCAGGTGGCCGCGGCCGACCTGCCCAGCGCCAAGCCCGAAGACGTGGGCCTTTCGTCCCAGCGCCTGGGCCTGATCACCAACCTGCTCAAGGCTGACATTGCAGCGGGCAAGATTCCCGGTGCGGTGCTGCTGATCGCGCGCCAGGGCAAGGTGGCCTACTTCGAGAGCCTGGGGCAGCTGGACACGGCCACGGGTGCGCCGATGACCCGGGATGCGATCTTTCGCATCTACTCCATGAGCAAGCCGATCACCAGCGTGGTGGCGATGATGCTGGTGGAAGACGGCCGGCTCAAGCTCGACGACCCGGTGTCGCTGTACCTGCCGGAGTTCGCCAAAATGCAGGTCGGCGTGGAAAAGGCAGACGCCGCAGGCAAGCCCGCGCTGGAGCTGGTGCCGGCACGCCGCCCCATCACCGTGCAGGACCTGCTGCGCCACACCTCGGGCCTGACCTATGGTTTCTTCGGCCCGGGCCTGGTGAAGCAAGCCTACAACGAGGCGAATCTGTTTGCCGGCAACCCGGACCTGAAGGAATACTCCCAGCGCCTGGCCAAGCTGCCGCTGATGTACCAGCCCGGCAGCACCTGGGACTACAGCGTCTCCACCGATGTGCTGGGCCGGGTGGTGGAAGTGGCTTCGGGCAAGAGCCTGTTCCAGTTCGAGAAAGAGCGCATCCTGGAGCCGCTGGGCATGGGCGACACCACATTCTACGTCACCGAGCCGGCGCGGCAGAAGCGCATTGCCGAGCCGCTGCCGAACGACCGCAATTTCGGCGTCGGCGCCGACATCAACAACCCGCGCGTGGCACTGCCCATGGAGTCCGGTGGCGGCGGCATGGTCTCCACCGCCAGCGACTACGCCCGCTTCCTGCAGATGATGCTGAGCGGTGGCAGCTTCGAGGGCAAACGCTATCTGAGCCCGGCCACCGTGCGCTTCATGACCTCGGACCATGCCAATGCAGGTGCCGGCGTCACACCGGGGCCGTTGTACCTGCCCGGCGCCGGCTACGGCTTCGGCCTGGGCTTTGCGGTGCGCCGCGGCACCGGCGAGGCACCCTACCCGGCCGAGGCCGGCGAGTTCAACTGGGGCGGCGCCGGTGGCACCTACATGTGGGTGGACCCCAAGAGCGAGATGCTGGTGGTGTTCATGCTGCAGTCACCCAAGTGGCGCGTGCACTACCGCAGCCTGCTGCGCAACATGATTTACGCGGCCCGGCTGCAGTAGCCTGCCAGCCCCGAGGCGCTACTCTTTTGGTAGTGCTCCGTGCTTTATCCATGGGGCTTTCGGCCGATTTCTCCTCTGAGATCGGGGACAGATAGCAGCTTGTAACAGCCCGCCGCAGGCTTTCGCGCACAATGCCGACATGTGCCCGACCCACAGCGATGATTGATCCGCTGAAGAAGACCCAGCCACCGCCGCAGCGCATGTCGCTGCCGGCCGCCGGCACCGTGGGTCTGCTGCACATCGCCCTGCTCTGGACCCTGCTGCAGTCCGGCCCGATGCTCCGCTCCGCCGGACAGGTGGTGTACCAGTATCTGTCGCCGATCACGGAACTGCCGGCCACCAACGGAGCCCCCGTCACGCCGACCCCGGCGCCACAGAGCATCCAGCCGGTACGAGAGAAGGCACCGGTGCAGCCGCAGCCCCTGCGCGCCATCGTTCCGGAACTGGAGAAGCCGCCGGTGCCGGTGCTGCCGGAACGCGCGCCACCACTGCCGGTGCAGGAGACCGTGCCGGTGCCGCCACCGCCGACCAAGCCGGTGCCCCTGCCCGTGCCGCCACCGCCGCAGCCGCCACCGCCCGAGGTGGTGCCGGAGCCGGTGCCGCCACCACCGCCGGTCGTGCCACCGCCTGTCCCCGTGCCCCCGCCCCTGCCGGCGCCACCGCCGACGCCTGTGCCTGCTCCGGCGCCGACACCCGCTGTGCCAGCGCCCGTGCCTGTGCCTGCTTCGGTGCCGGCACCTGTCCCGGCACCGGCACCCCCACCGGCCCCTGCGCCTGCACCCATTCCTGCGCTCGTACCTGCTCCAGCGCCAGCACCCGCACCTGTGCCCGTCGCGCCCGTCCCGGCGCCCGCTCCCGTACCCGCTCCAGCACCTGCCCCGGCGCCTGTACCTTCGCCCGCCCCCGCGCCTGCGCCCGTACTCAGCACCGCGCCGGTACCGGCA
>JANMKM010000328.1:0-5713 GCA_031372035.1 Rhodoferax sp.
CAATCTGCTCGGGATCGTGGTGATCTACACCTCGATCACGGTGCCGGGCGTGATCCTGACCGAATCGGTGCTGTCGTTCCTGGGCCTGGGTGTGCAGGAGCCCATGACCAGCTGGGGCGTGCTGATCCATGACGGCGCCAACGTGATGGCGGCCACACCCTGGATGATCCTGTTCCCCGGCGCTGCCCTTTCGATCACCCTGTACTGCGCCAACTTCATTGGCGAAGGCATGCGCGATGCGCTCGACCCCAAGGATCGGTAGCGCGCCATGAACATGATTCAGACACCAGACAGGCTGCTGCAGGTGAAGAACCTGGATGTGCAGTTCCAGACCAACGACGGCGCAGTCTATGCCGTCAACAAGCTCAATTTCGAGCTCGGCCGTGGCGAGACCCTGGGCATCGTCGGCGAGTCCGGCTCCGGCAAGTCGCAGACCGTGCTCGCCATGATGGGCCTGCTGGCGAAGAACGGGCAGGCCAGTGGCCAGGTGCTGTACCAGGGGCAGGACCTGCTGACCATGCCGGAGCAGCAGTTCAACGCCATCCGCGGCAACCGCATGGCGATGATTTTCCAGGACCCGATGACCTCTCTGAACCCGTATTTGACGGTGGAGCGGCAGATGACCGAGGTGCTCGAATTGCACAAGGGCATGACGCGCAAGCAGGCGCTCAAGCGCGCGATCGAGCTGCTCGAAGCCGTGAAGATTCCAGATGCCGCCCGACGCATCGGCATGTATCCGCACGAGTTTTCCGGTGGCATGCGCCAGCGCGTGATGATTGCCATGGCTTTGCTGTGCGAGCCCGAGGTGCTGATTGCCGACGAGCCCACGACAGCGCTGGACGTGACAGTGCAGGCCCAGATCCTGGCGCTGCTGCGTGATTTGCAGCGCGACTTTGGCACCGCCATTGTGATGATCACGCACGATCTGGGCGTGGTTGCCGGCATCTGCGACCGCGTGATGGTGATGTATGGCGGGCGGGTGATGGAATATGCCGCCTCCGACGAGATTTTCTACCGGCCCTCGCACCCCTACACCATCGGCTTGCTGGGCGCACTGCCGCGGCTCGATGCCGATGCCGACACCCTGGTGAGCATTCCCGGCAACCCGCCGAACATGAATGCGCTGCCACCGGGCTGCCCGTTCTCGGCCCGTTGTCAGAACGCCTCCGAGCGCTGTGTCACGGACCTGCCGGCACTGCTGCCAGGCTTGCACAACGCCGCGGTGCTGCGTGCCTGCCACCGCCGGCTGGATGAGCTGGTGCCAGCGGAGTCGGCCCATGCGTGAACCATTGCTCTCGGTGCGCGATCTGCGCGTGCACTTCAAGGTGAAGGACCGCAAGGCCTGGGCCTGGGATGCACCACGTACCCTCAAGGCCGTGGACGGCGTCAGCTTCGATCTGTACCCGGGCGAGACCCTGGGAGTGGTGGGCGAATCCGGCTGCGGCAAGTCCACCCTGGCACGGGCCTGCCTGAACCTGATTCCTGCGACCAGCGGCGAGATCGTCTGGATGGGCAAGCCCATGCACCAGGCCGACGCAGCCCAGTGGATGGCGGTGCGCAAGGACGTGCAGATGATCTTCCAGGATCCGCTGGCTTCGCTCAACCCGCGCATGACGATTGCCCAGATCATTGGCGAGCCGCTGCGTATTCACAAGCCGGAACTCTCGGCGGCCGAGGTGTTGGAGCGGGTCCGCACCGTAATGACCGAGGTGGGTCTGACGCCGCAGCAGATCAACCGCTACCCGCACGAGTTCTCGGGTGGCCAGTGCCAGCGCATCGGCATTGCCCGGGCGCTGATCCTGGAGCCGAAGCTGATCATCTGCGACGAGCCGGTGTCGGCCCTGGACGTGTCGATCCAGGCCCAGATCATCAACCTGCTGAAAGACTTGCAGCGCAAGAAGGGCCTGTCCCTGATCTTCATTGCGCATGACCTGGCGGTAGTGAAGCACATCAGTGACCGGATCCTGGTGCTGTACCTGGGCAAGGAGATGGAGCTGTCGGAAAAGCATGCGCTCTACGACCACCCCAGCCATCCCTACACCGAGGCGCTGCTGTCGGCGATCCCGATCCCGGACCCGAAACTGGAGCGCGGCAAGGTGATCCAACTGCTGCTGGGCGATCTGCCTTCGCCGCTGGACCCGCCATCGGGCTGTGTCTTTCGTACCCGCTGCCCCAAGGCCCAGCAGCGCTGCGCCGAGGAAGTGCCAGCGTTGCGCCAGCTCAACCAGTACTCGCAAACTTCCTGTCTACTGGTCTGACTTTTGCCTGAGCAGCGCCCATGGTCAACCCGATTGTGTTTGCGATTCCGGTGTTCCTGGCCGCCATGCTGCTGGAGCTCTGGCTGGCGCGGCGCCGGGGCCGCGATGTCTACCGCACAGCCGACGCCATGACCAGCCTGCACATGGGGGTTCTGAGCCAGATCGTGGCGGTGTTTGCGGTGGGCCTGAACATCGGCATTTACGCCGCGATCGAGGCCAACTTCAGCCTGTTCAAACTCGATGCGACCAGCCCCTGGGTCTGGGCTGCAGGGCTGCTGTTCTACGACTTTCTCTACTACTGGAAGCACCGCGCCGGCCACGAAGTGCATGTGATGTGGGCAGCGCACGTCGTGCACCATTCCAGCGAAGACTACAACCTCTCCACCGCCTTGCGCCAGAGCGCCAGTGACGCGCTGCTGAACTGGCTGTTCTACGTGCCAATGGCGCTGCTGGGCTTTCCGGTGCTGGTGTATGTGGTGGTGGGCCTGATAGACCTGCTGTACCAGTTCTGGCCGCATACCCAGCTGATCGGCAAGCTGGGCTGGTTTGACCGGGTCTTCGTCTCGCCCTCGAACCACCGCGTGCACCACGGCCAGAACGACTACTGCCTGGACCGCAATTACGGCGGCATCCTCATCATCTGGGACCGGATGTTCGGTACCTTTGCCGAGGAACGCGATGACGAGCCCGTGGTCTACGGCGTGCGCAACCCTCTGCACAGCTGGGACCCGCTGTGGGGCAACCTGCAGGTCTATGCGCAGATCGGCCGCGGCGTGCGTGACACACCGGGGCTGGGCCCGAAGCTGAAGCGCATCCTGGCCGGCCCGGGCTGGCAGCCTGCCGGCAGCACAGAGCATCCGGCATTCGAAGCGCAGCGTTTTGCCCGCTACGAGACCCCGGCGAGCCCGGCGCTGCGCCGGTACGCGATGCTGGCATTTGGCATCAGCACTGCCCTGCTGACGCACTTCCTGATCGCCGCACCGGTGCTGGCCACGACCGCCGCACTGGTCTATGGGCTCGTGATGCTGCTGGGCATGCTCGCCCTGGGCGACCTGCTCGGTGGTCACAGGGGTGCTGCCCTGCGCGAGCTGCTGCGCCTGCTGCTGGTGCTGGGCATGCTGGTCTTTGGCTACTGGTTCACGCCGGTGGCGCTGTGGGCGCAGGCGCTGGCAGGCATTGCGCTGCTGGCGTCGGTGCTGCTGCTGTGGAAATCTGCGACCACGGCAAGCGCGGCGCAGGACAAAAGTCACGCTTAAGCTTCTTTTAGGGATTGCTTAAGCATTCCTTATGGCCGGTGTACGTTTTTTTTTAGCGGCGCCACCGGCAGCGATTTTCTAGACTTCTTCTCATGGCTGAAACGTATGGGGCGTATCGGTCACACCGGCCAACCGCCACCACGAAAGAAGCACACCATGAAGATCAGAACCCTTGAGATCGCCGCCATTGCAGCCGCCGCTGCCCCCCGCTTTGACATGTATGTCGGCATCCACAAGGACCTGCGGCCGATGATGACCGACGCCCTGCTGGCTCTGGGCCGTATGGACCCTGATGACGCCGAGGAACTGACCGAAGTCAGCACCCGGGTGCTGGCCCTGCCGGAGTTCTGCATCGGGCACCTGTCGCATGAGAACAAGCATGTGCATCCAGCACTGGAGGCGCGCTGCAGCGGCTCTTCCAGCCGCATCGCACATGAGCACGAGGAGCATGAGCGCCACATCGCGCGCCTGAGCGCCGAGACCATGGCAATTTCCGAGCCTACGCCCGAAGTGGCGTAGCCGCAGCTGGCCACGGTGTACAGGCGCTGCGTGCCAGGGTCCAGCATCAGCACCATGGCATGGCTCACGCCAATGAAGTCGGTCAGCGTACTCAGCGCGGCATTCAGCAGCTCGTCCAGCGTGGTGCAGCCGGACAGGCGCTCGCTGCAGCGCCGCACCGCGCCCAGCATGCCACTGCGCGGTGGTGGCCCCGGTACAGGCTCACCCGGCACGGCCTCGATCAGCAGCACTTCGTGGATGTCGGAGCCCAGCAAGCGGAACACGCCCGCCATGCCGTAGTGCCGGCAGTCTCGGTGCGCAGGTAGCGCAGCGAGAGCCGGTAGAAGGCGCCGGTCAGCGGGTGCAGTACCAGCAGCGTCGACTGGCCGTTGGCCAGGATATTCTGCCGGGTCTTGTTGAAGAACTGGAACGACAGCGCCACATGGCGCTCGTCCACGTAGTAGACCTGCGAGGTGTAGGCCACATTGGGTGTGCCGTCGGGCGCGCAGGTCGCCATGACGGCCGGTATCGCGCCCTCCAGGCACGACCGGATTTGCCCGATGGAGATATGGCGTCGGCATCGCGGGTCTGGGCCCTTGTGGCCTTGACCGGCACCGTGCGGTGGCTGTATGGCTCGCTGAACACCACCGCCACCCTGCCCGTGGCGCTGATATCCTGCAGCAGCTGTGCCGACTGGCGCCGCGACAGGTAGACCGTGACGCTGGTGCCTTCGGTGTTGATGGTCGAACCCATGGCGTCAGAGTATAGAAAGCTGTACGCCGTTTACATGGCATGCTGCGGTCGCAGCCCGACCCATCGTTGGCTACTGGAACGCCACCTCGGCAAAGCTGCGCAGCTTGCGGCTGTGCAGCTGGCCCGTGCCCTGGGCGCGCATGCGCTCGATGGCGCGGATGCCGATGCGCAGGTGCTGGTCCACCCGTTCGCGGTAAAAGTGGTTCGCCATGCCGGGCAGCTTGATCTCGCCGTGCAGCGGCTTGTCGCTGACGCACAGCAGGGTGCCGTAGGGCACGCGGAAGCGAAAGCCATTGGCCGCAATAGTGGCGCTTTCCATGTCCAGGGCCACGGCCCGGCTTTGGCTGAAGCGGCGTTGCGGCCGGTTGTCGGGCAGCAGCTCCCAGTTGCGGTTGTCGGTGCTGGCCACAGTGCCGGTGCGCATGATGCGCTTGAGTTCGGAGCCTTGGATCTGGGTCACGTCCGACACGGCCGCTTCCAGCGCCACCTGCACTTCGGCCAAAGCGGGAATCGGCACCCACAGCGGCAAGTCCTCGTCCAGCACATGGTCCTCGCGCACATAGCCGTGGGCCAGCACGTAGTCGCCCAACTGCTGCGTGGTGCGCAGGCCGGCGCAATGCCCCAGCATGATCCAGGCGTGCGGCCGCAGCACTGCAATATGGTCGGTGATGGTCTTGGCATTGGCCGGTCCCACGCCAATGTTCACCATCGTGATGCCGGCGCTGTCGGCACGCACCAGGTGGTAGCCCGGCATCTGCGGCAGCCGCGGCGGCTCCTGGCCCAGGGCGTCGGCCGCCACGGCCGGGCTGCCGACCCGGCGGGTCACGACATTGCCGGGCTGGACGAAGGCTATATATTCGCTCTCCGGATCGGCCATGGCTTCCAGCCCCAGGCGCACGAACTCGTCGATATAGAACTGGTAGTTGGTGAACAGCACGAAGTTCTGGA
>JANMKM010000357.1:0-2447 GCA_031372035.1 Rhodoferax sp.
AGCAGGGCCTGGGTGTAGGGATGCACCGGGTTGCTGAAGATGGTCTTCTTCGGGCCCTGCTCGACCGCGTGGCCCAGATACATCACCAGCACGTCATCGGCGATATGGCGCACCACGCCCAGGTCGTGCGAGATGAACAGGTAGGCCAGCCCCAGCTCCTGCTGCAGGTCGGCCAGCAGATTGAGCACCTGGGCCTGGATCGAGACATCCAGGGCCGAGACCGGCTCATCCGCCACCACCACCGCGGGCTTGAGCATCAGGGCTCGCGCGATGGCAATGCGTTGCCGCTGGCCGCCTGAGAACATGTGCGGATAGCGGCTGTAGTGCTCCGGCCGCAGGCCCACCAGCGCGAGCATGTCGCGCGCCATCGTGGCTCGTGCGTCCGCTGCCAGGTCGGTGTTGATCTCCAGCGGTGCTTCCAGGATGGCGCCGATCTTCTTGCGCGGGTTCAGCGAACCATAGGGGTTCTGGAACACCAGTTGCACGCCGCGGCGCAGGGCGGCCCGTTCTTCGCCGCGGGCCTGCACCGCGTCCACGCCATTGATGCGCAGGCTGCCGGCGCTCGGTGGCTCGATCAGCGACACCATCCGTGCCAGGGTGGACTTGCCGCAACCGGACTCGCCCACCACCGCCAGGGTCTTGCCGCTGTGCAACGCGAACGTGACGCCGCCCACCGCCTGGAGTTGGTCCGGCGCGCGCAACAGGCCGCGGCCAATGCGGTAGACGCGCTTGAGGTTGCGCGCCTCCACGACAGGGCTCCCGCGCTGGACCACGGCATGCGGATCGTTCGCGGGAGCGTTCGCGCCTGGGGACGACACTGCGGTGCTCACGCTGCGCTCTCCTGCGTCAACGGGTAGTGGCAGCGCACGCTTCTCCCTGCCGCTTCCTGCAGTGCCGGGCGCTCAGCCGTGCAGCGCGGTTGCACATGGCTGCAACGCGGCGCGAACAGGCAACCGGTGGGCCGGTCGTACAGGCCTGGCACCATGCCGGCAATCGTGGTCAGGCGTGCCAGCCCTTCGCTGCGCTCGGGCAGGGCCGCCAGCAGGGCCGCGGTGTAGGGGTGCTGCGGCTGGGCGAACAAGGCCCGGGACTCGCGCACTTCCATGATCTGCCCGGCATACATCACGGCCACGCGCCGCGCCATCTCGGACACCACGCCCATGTTGTGGGTGATCAGCACCAGGGCCATGCCGGTGTCCTTCTGCAGCGTGCGCAGCAGATCCAGGATCTGGGCCTGGATGGTCACGTCCAGCGCCGTGGTGGGCTCGTCGGCAATCAGCAGCTTGGGGTTGCAGGCGATCGCCATGGCAATCATCACGCGCTGGTTCATGCCGCCCGAGAGCTGGTGCGGGTAGGCCTTGAGCCGGCTCTCCGGCGCCGGGATGCCCACCTGCTCGAGCAGTTCGATCGAGCGCTTGCGGGCTGCCTTGCCGTCCAGTCCCAAATGCAGCTGCAAGGTTTCGGCCAGCTGGAAGCCGACCGTGAAGCAGGGGTTCAGGCTGGTGGTCGGGTCCTGGAAGATCATGGCAATGTCCTTGCCGGTCAGGCGCGCCCGCTCGCGGCTCGAGAGCTGCAGCAGGTCGATGCCGGCAAAGCGCAGCTTGTCGGCGCGCACCACACCGGGGAAGGCTACCAGGCCCATCAGCGCCATCATGGTGACGCTCTTGCCCGAGCCGGACTCGCCGACGATGCCGAGCACCTCGCCAGCTTCCAGCGACAGGCTGACGCCGTCCACGGCATGCATCACCTGGTTGTGGGTCGGAAAGTCGACCGAGAGGTTTTCGATTTCGAGCAGGGCCACGCGCGGTTCCTGAGATGTCAGCGTTTGAGCTTCGGGTCCAACGCGTCGCGCAGGCCGTCGCCCATGAGGTTGAAAGCCAGCACCGTGATCAGGATCGCCAGGCCGGGAAAGGTGACCACCCACCAGGCCCGCAGCACAAACTCGCGTGCGTCGGCCAGCATGGTGCCCCATTCGGGCGAGGGAGGCTGCGCGCCCAGGCCCAGGAAGCCCAGGGCGGCTGCGTCCAGGATCGCGGTGGAGACACCGAGCGAGGCCTGCACGATCAGCGGCGCCATGCAGTTGGGCAGCACCTCGCTGAACATCAGCCGCAGGTGGCCGGCGCCGTTCATGCGTGCAGCCATCACGTAGTCGCGCGAGGTTTCGGCGATCACCGCGGCGCGGGTGATGCGCACATAGTGCGGCAGCACCACCACGGCCACCGCCAGCATCGCGTTCATGATGCCCGGGCCTAGGATGGCGACGATGACGATTGCCAGCAGCAGGCTGGGCAGGGTCAGGATGATGTCCATCAGGCGCATCACGGCAATCTCGAACACGCCGCGGAAGTAGCCCGCTGTCAGGCCCAGCACGGTGCCCACCAGGACCGAGATCGCAACCACGGCGATTCCGATCACCAGAGACAACCGGGCGCCATGGATCAGACGCG
>JANMKM010000362.1:0-8784 GCA_031372035.1 Rhodoferax sp.
CTACCGGCCCGGAAGAGCAGCCACGTGTCGACGGTCGCAAACAAGAGCCCACGTTCTACGTTGGCTCGCGCGGTCATCATGCCGACATCGGCGGCATCACGCCCGGCTCGATGCCGCCGTTCTCGACCCGCATCGAGGAAGAAGGCGTGCAGATCGACCACGTGAAGCTGGTCGATGGCGGGCGCCTGTTGGAGGCCGAGATGATCGCGCTGCTGCAGAGCGGTGAATACCCTTCCCGCAACCCGCAGCAGAACATGGCCGATCTGAAGGCCCAGATTGCCGCCAACGAGAAGGGCTTGCAGGAGTTGCACAAGATGGTGCAGCAGTTCGGCCTGGACGTGGTGCAGGCCTACATGGGCCATGTGCAGGACAACGCCGAGGAGTCGGTGCGGCGCGTGATCCAGGAAATTGGGGTCAGATTCCAATTGTTGGACAAGCAGCAGCAGGGCACGAAGGAGGGGACGAACAATTGGAATCTGACCCCAATTTCTTCCTTCACCCTGCCACTGGATAACGGCGCGCAGATCAGCGTGGCGATCCGCGTGGATGCCGAGAACCGCAGCGCCGAGATTGATTTCACCGGTACCTCGGCGCAACAGGGCAACAACTTCAACGCGCCCACCGCGGTGTGTATGGCGGCGGTGCTGTATGTGTTTCGCACGCTGGTGGCGGATGACATTCCGCTCAACGCCGGCTGCCTGAAACCGCTCAAGGTGATCATTCCACCGGGCTCGATGCTGAACCCGAACCCGCCGGCCTCGGTGGTAGCGGGCAATGTGGAAACCTCGACCTGCATCACCAACGCGCTGTATGGTGCGCTGGGTGTGATGGCGGCGAGCCAGTGCACCATGAACAACTTCACCTTCGGCAATGCGCGCTACCAGTACTACGAAACCATCCGCGGCGGCTCCGGCGCGGGCGACGGTTTCAACGGCTGCAGCGTGGTCCAGACCCACATGACGAATTCGCGCCTGACCGACCCCGAAGTGCTGGAGTTCCGCTTTCCAGTGCGGCTGGAGAGCTACGAAATCCGCGCCGGCTCGGGCGGCGCCGGTCGCTGGCATGGCGGTGACGGCGGCGTGCGCCGGGTGCGTTTCCTGGAGGACATGACGGCCAGCATCCTGTCCAACGGCCGCATCCACGGCGCCTTCGGCATGGCCGGCGGCGCAGCCGGGCAGGTGGGGCTGAACCAGGTGATTCGTATGGATGGCAGCGTGGAGCGGCTGCGTCACATCGGCGAAGCGCAGATGCGGGCCGGCGACATCTTCGAGGTCCATACGCCGGGTGGAGGTGGGTTTGGCGTGGTGGGTGGAGAGGGCGCGTGATGCGTGTTCTCGTGGCGGACGATGATTCGTCCATCCTGGCCACGCTGTCGATGCTGCTGCGTTTGGAGGACTAGGAGGTGAGCGCAGCTGCTGCTGGCCAGCAGGCTCTGCGACTGGCCCTTGCCCATCGGCCCGACGTGTTGATCACCGATATGCAGATGCCGAACATAGGGGGCCCGATGCCAGCCTGCCCAAGCCATTCAGCCGGGCGCATTGGCTGGAAGCCTGCGAGACTGCCGAAGTCTGATTGCGGCCCGCAGTGGCCCCCCGCATGCAGCTATTCGAGCGCCAGCATGTAGCCCGCCCCGCGCACCGTGCGCAGGGTCTGGGGCTTGTCGGGGTCGAGCTCGATCTTGCGCCGCAGCCGGGTGACGCGCAGGTCGATGCTGCGGTCGCTGCCGTCGTAGTCGCGCTGGCTGGTGGTCTCCAGCGGCCATTCACGCGTCAACGGCCAGTTCGGGTGCTGGCAGAACAGGTCCGGCAGGTCAAACTCGGTCGAGGTCAGCGGCTCCGGCGCACCGGCGTCGTTGATCAGCACCCGGCGCTGCCGGTCCAGGCTGCAGCGTCCCAGGCGGATCGCCGGCAGTTCACGCGGGTCGAAGGGCTTGGTCGCGTAGTCGTCGCCGCCAGTCTCCAGGCCGGCGATCCGGTCCACCGAGTCGGTGGCCGCCGTCACCATGATGATGCCCAGGGTGGGGTGGCGTTCGCGCAGCCAGCGCGCCAGCGAGAAGCCGTCTTCGCCGGGCAGACCCACGTCCAACAGCCCAACCTGCGGCATCTCGGCCAGCTGTGCCTCGCGCATCAGGGCGCCATTGGACACGGCTGCCACGCGCAACGCCTGCACGACATATATTCCGTGAGGATCTGGCGCTGTCTCGCCTCGTCTTCTACGATCAGCAAATAGGGTTTGTCGGTACTCATGGTCAGCCGTTGACTGGCAGACGCCAATATGGTCGGGCCGCGGTTCGTGTTTCAGGTGGGGGATAGACTGGACGCCGACTGCATGACCAAACCGCCACCGCATCTCCAACCCCAATTGGCAGTGGACCCGCCGCCAGCGGGCGAGGCTGCGCCGGCTGTCCTGACCAGGTTTGACAAAAGCACCCTGGCCGAGATGTTTGGCGCCGGCTCGGAGGTGATTGCCTCGCTGCTGCTGACCTATCGCAGCAGCACCCAGAGCTGCCTGGCCGAGATGGACCAGGCGCTGGCAGCGCAGCAGTTGCTGCTGCTGGCACAGCTGGCGCATCGGATCAAGGGCTCCTCGCGCATGAGCGGTGCGCTGGCCCTGGCCGAGGTGGCGCAAGCGCTGGAACGCGCGGCCCGCGCTGGTGACTGGGAGCACAGCCGCAGCCACGTGGCCGAACTGCAGCAGCACGGGGAGCTGCTGGAACAGTATCTGCAACAGCGCGCATCCGGCTCTGACGCGCTATCCAAGCAGTAGTGCTCCGTGCTTTGCCGGCGAGCCTTGCAACAGGATTTGGCAATGAAAAAGCCCGCAGTCGCGGGCTTTTTCGTAGCGGAATCGAAGATTTACTTCTTGGCGCTGGCGGCAGGCTTGGCAGCGCTGGCGGCGCTGGCAGCGGGCTTGGCAGCACCGGCCTTGGCATCCGCCTTGGCCTTGGCAGCAGCTTCCTTCTTGGCCTTGGCTTCGTCGGCCTTCTTCATCTTTTCTTCGTCCTTGGCCTTCTTGTCGGCTTCCTTCTTGGCTTTGGCTTCAGCCTTGGCGTCCTTCTTCTCTTCCTTGGCGGCAGGCGCGGAAGCGGCGGCCTTGGCCGGCGCAGCGGCGGCAGCAGCAGGCTTGGCTTCAGCCTTGGCGGCAGCCGGCGCAGCGGCAGCGCCCTTGTAGCCGGCACCACCCACGGTCAGGCCTTCGGCCGAGAACTTGGCGGCATTGCCTTCGCCCACGCCCTTGACGCGTTCGATGAAGTCGTTCCAGTCCTTGAAGTTGCCCTTCTTGCGCTCGTCCATGATCTTGGTGGAAATGCCGGGGCCGATGCCCTTGATGCCGTCGAGCTCGGCGGCGGTGGCTTTGTTGACGTCAACGGCGGCAAAAGCGGCCGCGGCGTACAGCATGGCCACGATGGCCAGGATCTTCTTCAACATGGATGAACTCCTCTAGGGGTTTTGGATGGAGACCGTACGGCGCGATTCGCCACACGGGTCCGGTGCACAACGCCCGATGGCGGCGCCGGGTTGACGGCGTCGGCGGAATATTGCGCGTCCTCAGCCTGCCTGGAGCAGCGTCTTTGCGTAAGCGGCAACGCCCGTGGCCACGTCGGCGAAGGCATGGTCACAGCCAGCCGCGCGCAGGGCTGTGAGGTCGGCCTGGGTGTAGCTCTGGTACTTGCCACGCAGGGCGTCGGGGAAGGGCACATATTCCACCAGCCCGTCCGCCGCCAGCTGCGCCAGCGCCAGCGCCGGCTCGCCGCGGGCGCTGCGCAGACTGTTGACGAGCGCCAGCGCGACGTCGTTGAAAGGCTGGGCCCGGCCGGTGCCCAGGTTGAAGATGCCGCTGACGCCGGGGTGGTCATAGAACCACAGGTTGACCGCCACCACGTCGTCCACAAACACGAAGTCGCGCAGCTGCTGGCCGGGGCCGTAGCCGCCGTATTCGCCAAACAGCTTGACCCGGCCTTCCTGCTGGAACTGGTGGAACTGGTGGAAGGCGACGCTGGCCATCCGGCCCTTGTGCTGTTCGCGTGGGCCGTAGACGTTGAAGTAGCGCAGCCCCACCACCTGGCTGGTCTTGCCGATGACCGAGCGCACGAAATCGGTGCCGCATTCCCGGCGCATGCGCTGGTCGAACAGCAGCTTGGAGTAGCCGTAGACATTGAGCGGGCGCTCGAACGCAGGCTGCTCGCAGAAGGTGTCGCTGCCGCCATAGGTGGCGGCGCTGGAGGCATAGAGGAAGCGGGCGCCGCGCTTTTGGCAGGCCTGGAACAGCTCCACCGAGGCGCTGTAGTTGTTGGCCATCATGTACTTGCCGTCCGACTCCATGGTGTCGCTGCAGGCACCCTCATGGAACACGGCTTCCACCTGGCCAAAGCTGGCGCCGGTGAAGTCCTCGTAGAACCGGTCCTTGTCGATGTAGTCGGCAATGCGCAGGTCTGCCAGGTTGCGGAACTTGTCGCCGCGCGTTAGGTTGTCGACGGCAATTATGTCGTCGATGCCGCGGGCGTTCAGGCCCTTGATGATGTTGGAGCCGATCATGCCGGCGGCTCCGGTGACAACGATGCGGGTCATGGCGAGGTTCTCCTGCTGGGTGCGGGCCGCGGAAAGAGTTCCTGGTAGCTGACCGTGGCGGTACCGAATTTGCCGACCACCACGCCACCGGCGCGGTTGGCAATCGGCAGGGCTTCACGCAGGCTCATGCCGGCGGCCACCATGGCGGCCATGGTGGCGATCACGGTGTCACCGGCGCCGGTCACGTCAAACACCTCGCGCGCCTGGGCGCTCACGCCCAGGTGGCCGTCGGCATCAAACAGCGTCATGCCTTCCTCGCTGCGGGTCAGTAGCACGGCCCCGAGACCGAGCTGCTCGCGCAAAGCGTGGGCGCGGGCATGCAGGTCGGCCTCGTCCCGCCACTCGCCCACCACATGCTGCAGTTCGGCCCGGTTGGGGGTGATCAGGGTGGCGTTGCGGTAGCGCGAGTAGTCGCTGCCCTTGGGGTCGATCAGGATCGCCTTGCCCTGCGCGCGGGCGGCGTCGATCATGTCGCTCACGTGTGCCAGCCCGCCCTTGCCGTAGTCGGAGAACAGCACCGCGTGGTGCCCGGGCAGCAGATGCAGGAAGCTGGAGCTTTGCGAAGCCAGGATCTCGGTCTTGGGCGTGTTTTCGAAGTCCAGCCGGATCAGCTGCTGCTGGCGACCGATGACGCGCAGTTTGACCGTGGTCTTGAGCTGCGGGTCGCGGCCGAAATGCGGTGTGATGCCGGTCTGCGCCACCAGCTCCTCCAGCCGGTGGCTGGCTTCGTCGTCACCCACCACGGTCAGCAGCGAGGCCTGGGCTCCGAGCGTGACCACGTTGTAGGCCACGTTGGCGGCGGCGCCGATGCGTTCTTCCTCGCGCGTGACGCGCACCACCGGCACCGGCGCCTCGGGCGAGATCCGGTCCACCGCGCCGTACCAGTAGCGGTCGAGCATGGCGTCGCCCACCACCAGCACGCGCGCCTTGGAGAGTTTGTTCAGTGTGATGCTCATGCTATATGTTGCTCCCACGCTCGCCCATTGCATGTGGCTCCCTGCCCTCCGGGAGGGCGTTCGCTTGCTTGGGGCGGCCCGGCGCTGCGCTCATATGTTGCTCCCACGCTCGCCCATTGCATATGGCTCCCTGCCCTGCGGGAGGGCGTTCGCTTGCTTGGGGCGGCCCGGCGCTGCGCTCATAGTTCCTCTACCCGGCGTGCCGGGTAGCTGTCCCAGGCCTGGCAGCCCGGACATTGCCAGAAATGCTGCTTGGCCTCGAAGCCGCAGGCGGCGCAGCGGTAGCGGGTCAGCGGTTTTACCGCATGCTCCAGCGCCCGCTGCACCTGCGGGTGAAACTGTTCATGCTCCAGCTTCTCGCCGGCAATCCACTTGGCGGCTGCGACCAGCGAGGGTTCGCGCTCCAGGTGCCGTACGTACCAGTCGCGCCCGCTGGCACCTGGCTCGGGGTTCACTGCAGCGAGCGCCACGATGGCTTCCAACACGTCGAGTGAGGCATCGGCCTGGTAGCTGGTCTGCAGCAACTGCAGGGCCGCTGGCACGCGCTGGGTTTCGATGGCCAGCTGCGCCAGTTCCTGCGCCATCAGGCCGATGGACAGGGGTGCGGCTTCAATGGCCTGGAGCAAGCTGCCATAGGCGGCATCCGCAAAGCCCTGGCTGCGCTGCAGCCGCGCGAGGTCCATGCGGGCCCGCGGCGCTGCTGGCGCCGTGCTGATGGCCTGCTGCAGCAGCGCGTGCGCGGCATCCGGCTGGCCGGCAGCGATGCTGGTTTGTGCCTGCTCGCACAGGTAATGCGCCAGGCGCGGGCTGAAGCTGCCATGGCTGGAGTTCTCCAGCTTCTGGGCAATCACGGCCGCTGCCGACCAATCACGGGAGCGTTCGTAGTTGGCCAGCAGCGCCAGCCGTGCCTGGTCCTCGAAGGCCGTGCCTTCGAGTTTGAGCAGTGCTTCCTCGGCCCTATCCAGCAGGCCGGCCTTGAGGTAGTCCAGCGCCAGCGCGTGCTGGGCCCGGTGCCGGTCCGCCTTGCTCAGGTCGCCGCGGCCCAGCAGGTGCTCATGCACCCGCACCGCGCGCTCGTACTCGCCCCGGCGGCGAAACAGGTTGCCCAGGGCGAAATGCAGCTCGGAGGTGTCGGGGTCGTTCTGCACCGCCTCGATGAAGGCGTCGATGGCCTGGTCCTGCTGTTCGTTGAGCAGGAAGTTCAGGCCGCGGAAGTAGGCCTTGGGCGCCTGGCGGTTTTCGATGCGCCATTGCCGCAAGTCCAGGCGCGAGGCCAGCCAGCCCAGGACGAATGCGATCGGCAGGCCCAGCAGGATCCAGCCGATATCAAATTCCATGGGGCCCGATCGTGGATGGCGGGCTGGAGACTTCAGCTGGCGGCAGCACAGGCGCGGCCGTGGCCTTGCGCGCCTGCATGCGCTGGCGCCACCAGCGCGGCACCATGCCCAGTACGCCGATCAACAACCCGGCGGCAAAGGCCGAAAGCACCACCAGCACCATCGGCGCGCGCCACTGCGTGCCGAAAAAGAAGTGGACCGAGGCGTCTTGCTGGTTGTTCAAGGCAAAGGCGAACAGGGTAAAAAAAATGGCCGCCTTGAGCACCCATTTCAGCAGCCACAAGAGTTGCTTCATGCTGTGCCCGCGGCGGCGCTGTCAGGCAGAGGTGTGCTGTTGCAGCTCAGCCGTGCGTTGGTCCACGGCTTCGCGCAGCGCCTTGCCCGGCTTGAAATGGGGCACGCGCTTCTCCGGAATGGCCACGCTCTCGCCGCTGCGCGGATTGCGCCCCATGCGTGGCGGCCGGCGGTTGATGGAGAAACTGCCAAAGCCGCGGATCTCGATCCGGTGACCGCGCACCAGGGCGTCGTTCATGGCGTCCAGGATGGCCTTGACAGCGAACTCGGCATCGCGGTGCGTCAGCTGGCCAAATCGGTTGGCCAGTTCTTCAACAAGGTCAGAGCGGGTCATGGGAGGCAACCGGATTCGAATGAGGGGTCCAAACACCGGTGCGGGGCCGGACCGGGCACAGGCGCACAGCGCCGGCCTGTCCGGTTCCCGCACCGCCCTGGGCTTACTTCTCCGAAGTGTCCAGCTTGGCGCGCAGCAAAGCGCCCAGGCTGGTGGTGCCGGCGTTTTCGCGCGCCGACTGCTGGCTTAGCGACTGCATGGCTTCGTTCTGGTCGGCAGCGTCCTTGGCCTTGATCGACAGCTGGATGTTGCGGGTCTTGCGATCCACATTCACCACCACGGCTGTGACTTCGTCGCCTTCCTTGAGCACATTGCGCGCATCTTCCACGCGGTCGCGGCTGATTTCCGAGGCCCGCAAGTAACCGATGACGTCGGAGCCCAGGTCGATTTCCGCGCCCTTGGGGTCCACGGTCTTGACCTTGCCGGTGACAACCTGGCCCTTGTCGTTGATCGAGACAAAGGTGGTGAACGGGTCGGAGTCCAGCTGCTTGATACCCAGGGAGATGCGTTCGCGGTCCACGTCCACGGCCAGCACCAGGGCTTCGACTTCCTGGCCCTTCTTGTAGTTGCGCACAGCGGCTTCGCCCGGCTCGTTCCAGGACAGGTCGGACAGGTGCACCAGACCGTCGATGCCGGCAGCCAGGCCGACGAACACGCCGAAGTCGGTGATTGACTTGATCGGGCCTTTGACGCGGTCACCACGCTTGGTGTTCTGTGCGAACTCCTGCCACGGGTTGGCCTTGCATTGCTTCATGCCCAGGCTGATGCGGCGCTTGTCTTCGTCGATCTCCAGGACCATGACTTCGACTTCGTCACCCAGCGACACGATCTTGCTGGGGGCGACGTTCTTGTTGGTCCAGTCCATTTCGGAGACGTGCACCAGGCCTTCAATGCCGGGCTCGAGTTCCACGAACGCGCCGTAGTCGGCGATGTTGGTGATCTTGCCGAACATGCGGGTGCCTGCCGGGTAGCGGCGGTTCACGCCCATCCACGGGTCGTCGCCCATCTGCTTCAGGCCCAGTGACACGCGGTTTTTCTCGGTGTCGAACTTCAGGATCTTGGCGGTGATTTCCTGGCCGGCCTGGACCACCTCGCTCGGGTGGCGGACACGGCGCCAGGCCATGTCGGTGATGTGCAGCAGGCCGTCGATACCGCCGAGGTCGACGAACGCACCGTATTCGGTGATGTTCTTGACCACGCCCTGAACCACGGAGCCCTCTTTCAGCGTCTGCATCAGCTTGGCGCGTTCTTCGCCCATGCTGGCTTCGACCACAGCACGGCGCGACAGCACCACG